>WJJL01000054.1 GCA_014729725.1 Candidatus Moraniibacteriota bacterium
CATCTCGGATTTTCATTTCACTTGAATCGTATTCTTTTAAAGGGATTGTTTTGTAGTCTTGTTTTGAGCTAGATCCTATTAAAATCACACAGTCAGGAGCTTGACAGCTCGGATCTAACCGGAATTGATATATATCCGGTAGTTTATTATCAATCACCTCCCCGGTTAAGGCATAATCCCTGGTCAATTCGATAGCTTGCTTAATTGTGTAGGCGATTGATTCGGTTTGTTTTCTTTTGATGTTTTTGCTTTGGGAAACTCCCACCACCGTCAAAATTATAGCTATTATGGCAATTACAACAATGGTTTCGATTAAAGTAAATCCTTGATTTTTGGATTTTGTTTTTTGCATTTTCGGGTTGTTTTATTTTTCTTAAAAAATCAAGATGATTTTTGATAATAAAATTATATCAAATTTTAAAAATTTTAAAAATTTTTTTGGCAAAATCCCGGTTATTGAAAGTTTTTAACGGGCTTAAAACTTTTGCGGTGGATGGGACAGGGGCCGAATTTTTTCAGAGCGTCAAGATGTTCTTTGGTCCCGTAGCCTTTGTGTTTTTCAAAAAGATATTGGGGGTAAATTTCGCCCAGTTTTTCAATAAGCTCGTCCCTAAAGACTTTGGCGATAATAGAGGCGGCGGAGACCAAGGGTATGGTTTCATCCGCTTTTGTTTCGGCGATTTGCTTGATGGAAAGATTGGGGATTTTGAATTTTCCGTCCAGAATAATTAAATCGGGCTTGATTTTTAAACCGGTAAGGCTTCTTTTCATCGCCAGGAAAGAAGCCTGCAAAATATTGATTCTATCAATTGTTTTATGATCGCTTTGACCCGCGGACCAACTAAAATTTTTTTTTATTGATTTACAAATTTCTTTTCTTTTTTCAGGATTTATTTTTTTGGAGTCTTTTAAATTCAATTTTTTCAATTTTGAAAATGATTTTTTGTCAACCAATACCACTCCGGCCACAACCGGACCTGCCAAAGGACCCCGGCCGGCTTCATCGATCCCGGCTATACAGTTATATTTTTTAAAAAAATCATTTAACATTGAAGTTTAATATATTCATAACAAGAAAAAAACATACACAGGCAGTCAGGGAGACAATAAGATTATGAGGTAAAAGCGCTAAAAAAATAATTACGGTTAAAATTAAAATCAATAAAAAAATAATCCCGGAAGAAATTTTGGTTTGGGTTTCTTCGTTTTGCGGATTAATTTTTGATAAAATAAAAGCAAGAGTTATGATTATTAAAATAATCAGTCCGATGTTAAAATAGCGGCTTAAAAAACCTTTTGATATTATATCGAAAATCAAAAATCCTATATAATATAAAATTAAGGAATAAATAAGATTTTTTATTATCAATACGAACAGTCTTTGTTGATTTTTTAGCATTTTAGGTTATTATTAACTGTATCTGATATATTTGATTTTACATTAATTAAAAACCTAATCAAGTGGCGCATTTTGTTTATTGTAGAAAAGAACGAGCCGTGACGCCTTTAATTCAAATAAATTATTTCCAATAGAGTGTTTCTTTCTTCAGCGGCGGAAAAATTTTTTTGAAAAGACAATTCGAGTTTTTATCGATGAGTAAGTTTTATTTTTAAATTTTTAAAAATGTTTGAACAGGTAAGCCCAAAACAAAATTTGGTAAAGCTGGAAGAAAAGATTATGAAACAGTGGAAAAAAAACAAAACCTTTGAACGCTCCATTCAAAACAGAATCGATAGCCCGGTTTTTAGTTTTTTTGACGGACCCCCTTTCATAACCGGACTTCCTCATTATGGCACCATTTTATCTTCGATTGCCAAGGATGTAGTGCCCAGATTTTGGACGATGAAAGGTTATCGGGTGGACAGGCGGTGGGGATGGGATTGTCACGGATTACCGGCCGAACATATGGTAGAAAAGAAACTTAAAATAAAATGTAAAGAGGAAATTGAAAATAAAGTGGGAATTGAAAAATTTAACCGGATTTGTTGCGACTCGGTAAGTAAAATGGCCGGCGAATGGGAGGAGATAGTGGACAGAATCGGCAGATGGGTTGATTTTAAAAACGCTTACAAAACAATGGATAAGGAGTATATGGAATCGGTTTGGTGGGCTTTTAAAGAATTGTTTAAAAAGGATCTGATTTATGAGGATGTAAGAATTTCTCTGTATTGCCCCCGTTGTGAAACTCCGCTTTCTAATTTTGAAATCGCTATGGATAACAGTTATCAGGAAGTGGCCGATGTTTCGGTTTTTGTAAAGTTAAGAATTAAAGAAGGTAAATACAAGGATAATTATTTGATTGTTTGGACAACTACTCCCTGGACGCTTCCCGCCAATACAGCTTTGGCAGTGGGAAGAAAAATTGATTATGTCAGAATCAAAACCAAAGCCCGGGAAGACTTGATTATCGCTAAGGAAAAACTGGATGAAATTACTCAGGAATACGCGGTCTTGGAGGAAATTAAAGGATCCGACTTGGAAGGGTTTGGCTACGAGCCTTTATATAAGCAATTTAAAGGCCAGGAGAAAAACGGCAAAAAGGAAAATCTGTATAAAATTTGGGCGGTTGATTTTGTTTCCACTGAAGAAGGAAGTGGAATTGTTCATGTTGCCCCTTCTTTTGGGGAAGATGACTTTAATCTGGCCAAAGAAAAGGAGATTCCTTTGATTGAAGCTTTGGATTCCAAAGCTAATTACACAAAAGGGAGATGGAAAGGCAAAAATATCTGGGAAGTCAATAAAAAGGTAGTTACCGATTTGGGCGTCAGAAAGCTTCTTTACAAAGAAAAACCAATTACCCATTCCTATCCTTTTTGTTATCGGTGTGCCACCAAACTGGTCTATCGAACTCAACCGGCCTGGTTTGTCAAGGTGGCAAAAATTAAAGACAGGTTAATTGAATTGAATGAAAAAATCAATTGGAAGCCGGATTATATAAAAAAGGGCAGATTTTTAAAGGGTCTGGAAACGGCTCCGGATTGGGGGGTTTCCAGAGACAGATATTGGGGAACACCTTTGCCGGTTTGGAAGTGTAATAAATGCAAAAAAACCCAGGTTATCGGATCTTATGAGGATTTATATGTTTTAAGCGGTCAGAGACTGGACGATTATCACCGGCCTTATGTGGATGAAATTGATTTCAAATGCGATTGCGGCGGAACCTATAAAAGAGTTCCCCAGGTTTTGGATGTTTGGTTTGATTCCGGGTCTATGCCTTATGGAGAGAGGCATTATCCTTTTGAAAACAAAGAGGATTTTGCCTTAAAATTTCCCAGCGACTTTGTTTCCGAATATGTGGCCCAAACCAGGGGTTGGTTTTATGTACTCCATGTTTTAGCCGGAGCTATTTTTGATCAGCCGGCTTTTAAAAATGTTGTGGTAACCGGAGTAATCGCGGGCGAGGATGGCAGAAAAATGTCTAAATCCCTGGGCAATTATACCGATCCAAAAGAAATTTTAAACAATTACGGAGCCGATGCTTTAAGGTTTTATTTAATGAGCTCTCCGATAATGGAAGCGCAAAATATTAATTTCTCTCCTAAAGAAGTGGAGGAAATTAAAAGAGGAGTGATTTCGACTTTGTGGAATTCCTACTCATTTTTCGTAACTTACGCCAATGTTGATCAATATGACCCTAATGAACCCAAAGATAATTTACTGGAAGATGAACCTCAAAATATTTTAGATAAATGGATTTTATCGGAGCTAAACAATTTGATTGATCAATTCAATCAAAAGATGGAGGATTATCAAATCGCCAAAGCTTCCCGTTTAATCCCTTTGTTTATTGATAAGCTTTCCAACTGGTATATAAGAAGAAGCAGGAGAAGATTTTGGAAAAGCGGAAACAGTAAGGATAAAAGAGCGGCTTATGATACTTTGTACGAGGTTTTGGTAAAATTTTCTCAATTGTCCGCGCCATTGATTCCTTTTATCAGCGAGGCGATTTATCGGAATTTAACCAAAGATCAATCGGTTCATTTATCGGATTTCCCAACAAGTAATAAAGGCTTGATTGATAAAAATTTGATCGCTAAGATGGAAAAAGTAAGGGATTTGGTAAAGATCACTCTTTCAGCCAGAGCCAGAGCGCAAATCAAAGTCAGGCAACCGCTTGCCAGCGTTTATATTAACCAAAAGGAAATCGCCAAAGATTCGCAGCTGGCAAAAATTATCGTAGATGAAGTTAATGTAAAAAGACTGATTTATTGGGAAAAAATTCCTAAAAGAAAAAATATTGTCTCAGTTAAAGAAGGCGATTTGGAAGTGGGACTGAATGTAAATATCAGTAAAGCCCTGGAAGAAGAGGGAATAGCCAGGGAGTTGATAAGATTTATCCAGTCTCTAAGAAGAAAAGCTGATTATGAAGTAGATGATAGAATTGTTATCAATTATTCGCCGGTTAATAAAATAATTCCTAAATATTCCAAAATGATTGCGGCCGAAACTTTGGCAAAAATTATTGAACCCGGCCATTTATATGAGCCCGACATCAAGGAACAGCTTAAAATAAAGGATAAAAAAATAACCATTGAGTTAAACAGGGTGGAAAATTAAGAGATCTTGGACAAATAAGGCAAGGTTAAGAAACTTTTAAAGTTTTTTAAAGAAGGACTTGATTTTTATACCCAGTTTAAATTTTAAGGCTTGAATAATTCTATCAGATTTGTTTTTAACAATATTTATTATTATTGGAATTTTTTGGGATTTGAGTTTTTAATATTTTATAATTTTAAAAAAGTGAACTTAAATTATAAAACTCAAGGCATTATTTTAAACAAATACAAAACAGGAGATTATGATGGTTTTTATGTAGCGCTTACCAAAGATTTTGGGAAAGTAAATTTTTTTGCCAAAAGCTCCAGAAAAAATAAAGCCAAATTAACTTATCATCTGGAACCGGGAAGTCTTTCCGATCTTTATTTTGTTCCAAGAATCAGGCGAGAGAGCTTTTTGTTAACCGGAGCTGATTTGCTTTTAAAACCCAGTTTTGAAAAATTAGGCAATAAAGAGATTGTCTTGTATAATCAAGCTATAAATTTGACTTCAAGATTGGTTTCTTTTGAGATTATGGAAGTGGATAAAATTTTTTTGGTTTTTGATATTTTAAAACAATATTTAACGGATTTTACAAAATTAAGTAAAATAGAAAATAATAATGAAATTTCAAAACAACATCGCGCCAGGCAATATTTATTTCAGGCCGGATTTATTTTAAAATTATTAGATTATGCCGGATTTAGACCCAATTTAAAGCAATGCAATTATTGTGGAAAAAAAATAAGCGCAGGAAAGGGGATTTTTTACGATTTGCAAAATTCAGTTTTGACCTGCTGTACCCAAAGGCTTTCTTTTGATGGAATTGAAAAGGTTAGTTTTGATTGTTTAAAATTGACCAATTTTTTATTAAATAATGATTTTGATAAAATGGAAAAGGTTAAAGTGGAAGATGAAATTGTCAGTGAGGTATGGCGTTTTAGCATAAATCATTTAAAATATTGTTTATAGATAACAGGTAATTTGAATAAGCCGGGCAGCGTCTATTTTAAGTTGTAAAATTTTGATAAAATAGCACTGTCCATTTTTTTTAATTAAGTATTCGGTAAATCTTTAATTTAAAAATGATTAAAAAATTGATTCAGGTTTTTGTAATTTTATTATTGATTGCGGTTGTAATTTATGTTTTAGTTTTAAGGAAAATGCATGGAAGAAAGAGCAGCTCCCCGGTGGAGCAAAAATTTACCGTTGAAAGCGGGGAGGGGGTAAATCAGATTTCCCAGCGACTGGAAACCCAGGGTCTTATTTCTGATAATGTTTTTTTTGATTTATATATTTGGAAGGTGAGCAAAGAAAATAAAATTGTCGCCGGAACTTACAATTTAAAACCCAATATGACCATTCCGGAAATTGTCGATATTATAACAGCTGGAAAACATGCCGAAAGCAAGGATTTAAAAATTAAAATAATTGAAGGCTGGTCCAACAAAAAAATAGCCGAGTATCTTTCCGAACAGGGCATTGTAAGCAAGGAGGATTTTAAAGAAGAGGTGGAAAATATATCCAAATACCAAAGAAAATATGAGTTTCTTGAAGGTTTGGACTCAGATGAAACCCTGGAAGGGTATTTATTTCCTGACACTTATTTTATTTATCCCGATTCTTCCGCTCAGATGATTGTTGTAAAATTTTTAAATAATTTCAACAAAAAAGTTACAGACACTATGAGACAAGACATTAAAAAGAAAGGCAGAACACTAAAAGAGGTTATTATAATGGCAAGCATTTTGGAAAGAGAAGCCCCTGACAACAAAGATCAAAAAATAATCTCTGGTATTTTCTGGAATCGATATCAAGATAAACATCCTCTTCAATCTTGCGCTACAATTAATTATATTTTAGGCAACAATAAAAAACAGCTTAGTTATGAGGACACCAGAATAGATTCCCCTTACAATACTTACCTTAATAAAGGATTGCCGCCGGGTCCGATTTCCAATCCGGGAATCAATTCCATAATGGCCGCGATATATCCTCAGGAATCCGATTATTATTATTTTTTAAACGATCCGAAAACCGGAGAGATAATATATTCCCGAACAATTGACGAGCATAATCAAAAAAAACAGCAGTATGGTTTGTAATTTAAATAGCGCTGTTTATTGTTTTGGTTTTTCAATTTAATTAATTTTTGGCATTTTTTATATGAAAGAGCCCAAAATTTTTATAATTTCCGGTTCCGTTGGAGCTGGAAAAGACACTATTTTAAGGCAATTAAAACAAAAAAGAGATGATCTTTATTGGGCCATCACTACCACCAGCAGAAAACCCAGATCAGGAGAAATCGAAGGTCAATCTTATTATTTTATTTCGCCGGAAAAATTTCGTGAATTAATAAATCGAGATGCTTTTTTTGAATATGAAAATGTTTATGCTGATAAATATTTTGGAATGACCAGGAAAGAAATCAATAAAGCCTTACAGGAAAATAAAAATATTATTTGGCAAATCGATTATCGGGGTTATAATACAATCAAGGATAAGCTTGGGGGTAGGATAGTAAGTATTTTTATTCTCCCGCCCTCTTTGGAGATTGCCAAAAAAAGAATTCAAAAAAGAAGCAGGGAAAATAAAGCTTTTATTGAAGAAAGGCTGGAATTGGCTAAAAAGGAGATTGAAGCCAGCAAGAATTATGATTATAGAGTGATCAATAAAGAAGACCAGCTTGATAAAGCAGTGGAAGAAATTTTAAAAATTATCGATAAAGAAATAAAAAATTAAAAAATAATTATGAAAAACGAAATTAAATTATCGGTTGTTATTCCGGCTTACAATGAAGCCAAAAGAATCGGACCTACTTTGGTGGATATAGATCGTTATCTTACCAAACAAAAATATACTTATGAAATTTTGGTGGTTATTGACGGGGCCACGGATAATACTTATGCGGTGGTGAAAAAATATGATGATATTATCAACAATTTAAGAATTATCAACAACGATAAAAATCATGGAAAAGGCTATGTGGTAAGACAAGGGCTTTTGAAAGCCAAAGGTCAATATCGGGTTTTTATGGATGCCGATAATTCTACGACCATAGATCATGTGGAAAAATTTTTACCCTATTTTGATAAAGGTTATTCTTTGGTTATAGGTTCCAGGGATTTGGAGCAAAGCAAAATTCAAAAACATCAACCCAAGTGGAAAGAGCTTTTGGGCAATATGGGGAATTGGATGATCCAGTTTGTGGGAGGGCTATGGGGAATTCCGGATACTCAGTGCGGCTTTAAGGTTTTAACCGCTGAAGCTGCGGAAAAAATCTGCTCTATTATGAAAATCGACCAATGGGGTTTTGATATTGAAATGTTGGTTCTGGCAAGAAAAATGGATTTCAAAATTAAACAGGTTCCGGTAATCTGGATTAACGATGAGGCCAGCAAGGTTTCATTTATGTCATATTTTAATACATTAAAGGAGCTTTTTCAGATAAGACTTAATTTATTATTGGGAAGATATAAAATAAAATAAAGATTTACCGGGTACCTGATTTTTGGAATTACAAAAAGATCATAATAAGTTTTAAAATTTTTCCAAAGACATAATTTCTTAATGGGAAAAATATAACTTTTAAAAGTAAATTTTAAATGAAAATAGAAATAAACAAATCTAAAAAAGATAGTAAGAAAAAAACAGGTGGACAAAAAAAACCGGTTGCTTCTAAAAAAACCGGCGCAAAATCGGAGCTTTCATCCTATAAAAAGAAAATCGATCCCAAAACCGACAATAAACCGGTGTCTGAGTTGAGACAGGATCCGGTAACCGGAGATTGGGTGGTGATTGCAACTAAACGGGCTAAGCGGCCGGAAGATTTCACCAAAGACAAAAAAGAAGTTGAATCTATAGATCCCAAAGATTGTCCCTTTTGCGAACAAGGAGGAATAAGCAAGCAAAAACCGGATACTTTGATTTATTACAGACAAGATGATCAGTGGAGCTTGAGAGTTTTCCCTAATCTTTACCCGGCTTTTACCAGATCCAAGAAGGTTAATCATCAGGAAGACGGAATGTATTTTTCCATGGACGGGGTGGGTTATCATGAGGTTATCGTAACCCGAGATCATGATCGCGGCGTACCTTTTTTGCTCAAAGAAGAAATAGCTGAAGTGCTTGATTCTTTTAAGACCCGCTATATTGAATTAATGAACAGAAAAAGTGTAAACTATATAATGTTTATTGAAAATCACGGGAAAGAGTCCGGCGCTTCCCTGGTTCACCCTCATTGGCAGATGTTTGCTATACCGGTTGTATCTCCCGGGGTAAAATTAGAACTGGAAGGCAGCCAATTATATAAAAGAAACAGAGGTGCCTGCGTTTTTTGTCAAATGATCGAGCGGGAACAAAAAGAAAAAAAAAGAATTATCGCTCAAAACGATTCTTTTATTGCTTTTGCCCCTTTTGCGTCCAGAGCGGCTTTTGAAGTTTGGATAATGCCCAAAAAGCATCAGCCTTATTTTGAAAGGATCAGAGAAGAAGAAGAATTTGAAGCGGCTGAGATTTTAAAAACAGTTATTGAAAAATATTATTGGAACCTAAAGGATGTTTCTTACAATATGTATTTACACACTTCTCCTTGTGACGGTAGAGATTATCATTATTTTCACTGGCATATCGAGCTTATTCCCAAAACCGCGGTTTGGGCTGGATTTGAACTGGGCACAGGGATAGAAATCAGCACTATTGAGCCGGAAAGAGCCGCCAAACATTTAAGAAAGAACATGGATAGAGAGCTTTGATCAAATTTTTTTCAAATCTGTAATCCTGTTATTTTAAGGAGGAGTAAACCAGTAAACACTACTTATAAGCCTATTTATTTATATCAATAACATAAGACTGATCAATTTGGATTGATTTTTTGAAAACAGTGAATTAACAATATTAATCTATTGATTTTTTGAATTTTTTAATTTCTAAATAAAATTTTAAAATTATGACAGAAAAAATTGTAGAATTATTAAGCAATGTTCCCCAGGAAATATCGGTTATGATAATTTCAATGCTTCCTGTTAGCGAATTAAGGGGAGCTATTCCGGCGGGGATTTTAATGTACAAAATCAACCCTGTATTGGTTTATTTACTTGCTGTTGTTGGCAATTTAATACCGGTTGTTTTTATTTTACTTTTACTGGAAAAACTGGACAATTTTTTAAGAAAGAGGAGCCGTTTTTTTGCCGGTTTATTTGATAAAATATACACCAGAACCAGAAAAAGAGGGGAGCACAAGATCAAAAAAGCCGGAAGCATCGCTTTAGTAACGATTGTAGCTATTCCGCTTCCTATGACGGGCGCCTGGACCGGTTCACTTTTGGCGGTGCTTTTGAAGATTCCTTTTAAAAAAGCTTTTCCTTTGATTGCTCTTGGTGTTGTGATTGCCGGAATTATTGTAAGTATGTTAACTTTGATGACAGATTCTTTTTTTAGAGTATAGTTTGTTGAAAAGTCTTGTAAACCGAAATGCTTGTTTGTTTTTTAGAGTTTTGCGAAATTCATTTGGATAGTACTCAAGGGCTGTTTATTTTTAAAAAATTACATAACTAATGTCAAAAATAATCGCTTTGGTTAACCAAAAAGGAGGAGTGGGAAAAACCACCACAGCAGTAAATTTAGCCCAATATCTTTCTAAACTGGAAAGAAAAGTTTTATTGGTGGATTTGGATCCGCAAGCCAATGCAACCAGCGGAGTGGGGATAGATAAAGATAAAGTGCCTTACGCGGTCTATGATGCTTTAATTGGCAGAGTAGAGCTAAAAGACATTATCTTGGTAAGTAAATCCATTGATTATTCGGTAATTCCCTCTAATGCGAGTTTGGCCGGTTTTTCTATAGAAGTTGCCAACACTCCTCAAAGGGAGTTTAGGTTATCAAATGTTTTGAATGATTTAAGATTTTATTTTGATTATATTATTATCGACAGTCCTCCCAGTTTGGATATTTTAACTGTAAACGGTTTAGTGGCCTCTGACGGGGTAATAATTCCGGTTCAGTGCGAATACTATGCGTTGGAGGGGTTAAGTCGACTTTTGGAAACTTTAAGTTTGGTAAGAAAGTCTTTAAAACCCAATCTTGAATTAATAGGGGCTGTACTTACTATGTATGATAAGAGAAATCGACTGGCCAGACAGGTGGTAAAAGAAGTAAGAGAAAATTTTCCGGGCAGGGTTTTTGATTCGGTTATTCCCAGAAATGTCAGACTCTCGGAAGCCCCTAGTCACGGCAAGACTATTTTTGATTTTTCTTCCTTATCAAAAGGCGCCAGAGCTTACGGAAATTTAGCCGAAGAAGTAGTGGAGCTTGAAAAACAAGAAAAATGAAAGGATCCCTTGCGTTTTTGTATGAATTATAATATCATAAAGAAAATTAAAAATCTTTAAATAAAAAAATTGATTTTTTTATTAATTTAATTAAAATAAAATTGCAACTTATAAAAACAAAAATGAAATTATATTTAAAAAATTTTGGAATTAGTTCCTCATTTCTTCTCTTATTAGTATTGGGATTTTTCTTGTTTGTATGCAGTTTGCCTTTTCCATTAAAAGCTCAAGAGGCTTCTTCGGTAACTGTTAATATTTATAACGCTCAAATTCTAAATCAAACCGCAAATCAACTCCAAATTTCTTTTGATTTGACCAATAGAAAGGATGTTCAACCTCAATTTTATTATGGAATAGAATTAATGAACAAAAATAAAACCAAAGTTTTAGAAAATCAAGTTTACAAAAACGATCCTGTCAGTTTAGGAGAAAACGATGAAATTACCAAGAAAATAACCTATGAAGCCCCGGATTTTTATGATGGAACTTACAATATCAGAGTTTTTGCCGGAAATAACAGCGGAAAAATTTTCGCCTACGCTGAAGCTGGAGAAATTGAATTAACAGCTACCACCGATGATTATGCCAAAATTTTGGAAAACACTTGTTTTTTAACAGTGGATGAGGATCAGCAAAATCAAAAATATAAGCTAAATCAAGGAGTGGATGTATTGGAAAGTGAAAACTTAAAATTGAATTGTACTATAAGTAATAGTTCAAGTCGGGAATTAAATCTTGATATATTTATGGATCTTTATTTGAGAAGTATTTTAGGCGAAAAACTGGAAACTAAAAAAATGGAGCAAATTACTATTGCTCCAAAGCAAAATCAGTCGATTTCCATTGATGTAATAAAAGGTGAAGATCCCCAGGCTTACACGGCTGTTTTGTATTTGAAGAATAACGGCAAATTGGCCTCCAATAAAGTCAATGCTCATTATGTTATCGCCGGCGACAGTGGAGCGGTTCAAAATGTGGTTTTGGATAAGAAATCTTATCAAAAAGGAGAAATGGCGGTTGCCAGTTTGTCATTAATTGGCTCTGCTGATCAATTTCCCCAAACCAGACATGGATTCAGTCCAATAGTTGAAAGCCAAATCGAGGTAAGGTTAATTGATGAAAATCAAAGAGAGTGCTCCGATCCGGTCAAACAAGATATAACAAAAGAAATCGGAGAAGGTTTGGTAAGCAAACAAATAGAATTTTTAGTGGACAGAAAATGTAATAACGCTCAAGCTAAAGTTGAATTTATGGGAAGAGGAGAAGGAGAGGAAGAACTTAAATTGTATGATCGCGAAACCTACCAAACAGCTCCCAAACCGCAATCAAAATTAAACAACAAGGTGTTTATTGCTTTTTCGGTAGTACTTGCCATAGTTTTTTTGGCAATAATTATTATTTATATAATAAATGAAAGAAAAAAGAGTAAATAAAGTTAAATTTTTAATTTTACTACTTGTTATTTTTATTTTCCCCTTTAAAGCTTTGGCTGACAGTTTTACTATTCCTTGGGGAACAATTACTTATTGTAGTACCAAAAGAGGAAAAACAATCGACCCTCCCTCCAGCAAACACACTTATCAATGCAATCAACCGGAAACCATTGAAAACGCTTGTGTAACCGGTCCGGTTGGAGCGAGAAGTTACCAAAAACCCGGAGAATATGATAATTGTTCCGGCACTGTTGAAACCATCGATGTTTGCAGATGGTGCAGAAATGGTGAATTTTACTTGGATATGACCGCCAGCTTGGATAAACAAAGCTATTGTATTGGTGATCAAGCGACTTTGCAATTAACAGGAACAACTTCGGCTTGCTTAAACAGTCCGCCGAGCCATTTCTATATTAAAATTGATTACGATGGAGCAAGTTCTTCTATTCAGGAAGAAACTATAGAATTGGAGTTGGGTGAAACCGCCGCTTTAAACGAGTTTAAATTTTCGGTGCCTTCATTGGATGGCCAGTATGAAATTTATTTTTATTCCAAAGAACAAGAGAGTATTGCTTATAAAATGCCTTATATTGTGGAAAATTGCACGGCTGAAGAACCCGGTGGAAGCTGTAGAGCCTACATTAAAGGCGATGAAGGTTGTAGAGCTTACATTGAACCGGATTCAGGGAATTGCCTTAATGTTGATCTTCCTACAGCTGAATATAATTCTCCTGAAGAATTTTTAGACACCCTTGAACAATATTTGGTTGATGATGATTATTGCCAAGGCGGTATCAGTGATTTTGATCAAACCAAAGGTATAAAATATGATGAATCAGCCACCGAATGGTATTGGTTTTGCAATAATCAGCGTTGTACCGCCGATTATGACGGAGGCAATGAGAATAATAAATGCGCCAGACCTCCCAGTTCTTCAATTTACACCAGAGAAACTTTTGAACAAGCGAAAGGTGACTTGCAGAATGATGCCTATGAGAATGAAGGTAATGGTTATTGTAAAGATACTGAATCAGATGTAACTTATAGCGATTTAATTTATGATGAAGAAAAAGCTCAATGGACTTGGAGTTGCGATAGCGATTATTGTCAAGCCAATTGGGTCGGAACCGGGGATGATCAACCCGAATGTGAATGGAATATAAACGGCAACACCTATCCTAACGAAGAACTTTTTAATGACGCAGTGGAAGCCAATGGATATTGTAGGGTGGGTAATCTTTATGATCCTTATCCGGATGATCCCAATAAAGACAGTTTGAGCTTTGAAGATGATAAATGGGATTGGATTTGTGAAAATAAAGGAGAAACAGTCGGAGGTTGTCATGCTTTCTTAAGCACTGAAAGAGGTTGCGGACCCGCTGCCACTGATCCGGAAATTTCCAGAACCATAACTTCCCTGCAAGATTTGTTATATTTTATGAATAATGAACCTGAAATGTTATGTCTGGGAGGAGTTATTCCGGTAGTTCAGCCTACTAAGATTACCAACAATGGAACGGTTGTCGGTTGGGGATGGGATTGTTCTTTGGATGGAGATGATCAGGCGGATCGGCAATTAGTCAATTAATAAATTAAATAAACTAATAATAAATATTAATTAATTAAATAAAAATGAAAAAGATAATAATTTCTACTTTAGCCATCATTTTAGCAGCATTTCTTTCATCAGGGTCAGTTTTAGCCCAACAAAATTCCAACAATGATCCGCCGACAAACAATACAAAAGTTGCTACTGTAAATATTGATCAAGCCCAAATTCTGGAAAAAAATAATAACAATTTTGTTTTGGATTTTACTGTATCCAACCAAAACTACCTCCAGGATAATATCAAGTATGGAATTAAGCTTCAGGAAAGCAGAACAGATCAAGTAATGGATTTTAAAGTTTATGAAGAAACCTTAAGCCTGGACAGAAACTCTAAACTAAATAAGAAAATTTCTTATAAGGTACCTGAATTCTTAAAAGGCGATTATGAAATTACTTTGCTTATGGAAAATACCAGCGGTCTTCCTCTTGCCTCCAAAAAGTTGGGCAATGTAAAATTAAATGGAAATGGGAATTATGTTAATATTTATCAAAACAATTGTAGATTTAGAGTAATCAGAGACGGTAGAGAGTATCAGGCTTTGCTGGCTGGATCAAAATTTCAAAAAGATGATCAGGTTAAAATTGAATGCACCTTGGATAATAAAACAGGAGAAACCTTTTCGGTTTCGCCTGATTACGAAATTTATCAAGACAGTTTTTTCGGTGAAGAGTTAAGCGGTCAACTAAACATGGCGCCTGTCAAAGTTCAGAATTTGCAGGGGGATGAAAAATTTATTACCCAATTTGAGATGCCGTTAATTCAAGAACCGGGAAGTTATGTGGGATTTTTAAAATTAAAAAATCAGAACAATCAGATTGTCTCTAATAAGATGGGTTTTAGCTATGCTATAAAAGGTAAAAGAGCTGATATTTTGAATGTAAAATTGGACAAAACTCAATATAACCAAGGAGATATAATTGGCGTCAACATATTATGGAGTAAATCTTCTCAAGAGGATGAAGAATTGGAAGCTCCTAAATTGGCTTTGGAAATCAAAGACAAGAATGGTCAAAACTGTATTGCTCCAAAAGAATATCCGGTTCAAGATAAAGGGAATAATTTGTCCGTTAATTTAATAGCTCAAAAAGACTGCCAAAACCCTGTAGCTATGGCAAAAATTGTAAGCGGTCAGGGGGATTTGCTTAGCGATTATAAATATCAGGTGCAAGAGCAAGAACAAGATCAAGATCAAGACTCCAGGATGTTAGCGATTATTTTGGTTACATTGATTTTACTAGCTTTAGCTTTTTTAATCTATTTGATAGCTAAAAAAATGAAAAAAAAGGGAATAAAATTGTTATTGTCATTGTTTTTATCTTGCAGTTTGTTGTTTTCCTTTGTAGTTCAAGCCAAAGCTTTTACTTATGAAGGAATTGGGGGGAGTGGTGCGGTTCCGTTGATGGATATTAATGTAACTCCTTCTTTAAGTCAAGATCCAAATAATCCCACTCAGTTAAATTATGGCGATACTATTAAAATTGAATCCGGAGATCTAAGATCCGGAAATCTGGGTACTCCTATTGGATTGGGTATTCCTATCTTTTTACCCTTTCCTGATCCGGGGCAACATCCTTCAGGAGCTTCAATTATTGTTTATGTGGATGGTCAGGAAGTGGGAAGGCTCACCGATTTACTTGATGGCGATGATGTAACTTATCCTGTCGGTCTTTGTGATGGTCAGGTGCATGAAATAACCTATCAAACCGATAGATTCGAATACCTTCAATTTCCTCCCGGAACACCTGTTGATTTGATAGATAGTATTGGAAATTCAGGTAATCCTGCCAATATAATAAGCGCTTTAAAAGACACTCCTGATGAGATAGAAATCCCTGCCCTCTGGGGTTTGGCCGGAGG
>WJJL01000055.1 GCA_014729725.1 Candidatus Moraniibacteriota bacterium
ACGAGGATTTATCCTTGATTCCTCAAGAGGGTGAAGATGCACTTCATTCTTGTGGAACGCAAGCGATATTTGATCCAGATCCGGTTGAATCAAACAAAACAGCAGCCGGTTTAAAAATGAAAGATGTAAATTATAACAAAAATGGAAAAATTGACTCCTTAAAGATTCACTATTTCGGCGTGAATCTATCTGAAGAGCTCGATTTATTTAAAAATGTTAGCGAAACCGGATTTACAACCAAAGAGATTGACTTGATTCTTGAATAAAAAATAAAAATTAAAACAAAAGATATGAAAAAAATATTATTGTTCGTTGCCTTATTATTGTTTTTCCCCTTTTTGGTAAAGGCTAAAATTGATATTTCAATTGATGTAAACGAGGAGTTTTCGCTTGGAGATGTAATTAATTTTGATTATACAATCAGTTCCGATAAGCAAGAAGATATAACCTACAGGTATTATTATGCCTGCTCAGATCCTTCGGCTATGGTTCCTCCTATGCAGGAAAGTACGGCAGAAGTGGGCCCGGGTCAAAGTATTAAAGAAAGCTTTGACGATCTATCGGTGGATGAAAATTTTAAAACCCAGCAATGTGAAGCTATAGTGGAAGTTATTAATCAGGATCAAGAAAAAGAAATCATTCAATCCCAGAGAAAGGAATTTTCCATTAAAACCCCTGAATTTTTTACAATAGATTTAAATATCTGTAAAAACCAATCCTGTCAGGAAGAAACCAAGGTTTTCTTGATCAATGAACCGGTTTATTTTGATTATAATTCAGATAAAGAAAACCTGGATATTACCACGACATTGGTTTATCCTGATGGTGAAAGTGAAAATTTAATTTTACCGGATCAAAAAAAATTCCAACAAGAAGGAACTTATTTGATAAAACTTACGGCAAAGGATGAGACCCGACAAATAGAAGAACAAGAAAGATTTACTGTTATCAAAGAAAATGTAAACATTAAAGAAACTCAAGGAGTATGCAACAATAATCAGATTTGTGAGGACAAAGAAGACTCAGCCAACTGCCCCACGGATTGTGTAAGGAAAAAGAGTCAATCAAGTAATATAGTTTATTTTGCAGCTGCTTTTGTTACAATAATTATCTTAATTATTGGATTTATCTTAATTTGGAAGATAAAGAAAAAATCCTAGAGTGCTTAATTTTTTTACATTAGAATTTTTAGGAACTCATTTTTTCTTAAAAGCCATAAATAATTTTGATTTTATTTAGGCATTGTTTTTAATATTGCTTTTAAGAATAAAAAAATCTTACTTTGATAGCATAAACTTAACTTTAGATTCTTTTAGACTCATAGAGGGGTTTTTTGTTTTTTTGAATTATCAATTTATTTATCCCGGAGATTTGTTGCTTTACTGTTGACTTTTTTAAAAAGTTTACTTATAAGTATATTATTGATATATTTTTAAAAAATATTTATTTATAAATAAAGTTTACTAAAATTAAGTTAAAATTATGAACAAATTTAAAGCCGAGCTTGGGAGAAGAATCGCTAAAATCAGGAAAAACAATAACATGACCCAAAAAAAACTCTCCCAACTTTCGAACCTTCATCCGACTTATATTTCCAACTTGGAAAAAGGGGAGAGAAATATTACTTTTGATAACATAATTAAGATAACAAAAGCCTTAAACATTCAATTGGAGGAGCTTTTTGTTAAATCAAACAAAAAAATAAAACCTAAAAGAAGCGTTCCTAAAAAAGTAAGATTTTACAAACTAGGGGGAACCTGGGATATGAAATTGACAGATAAAGGCCTTCAAGGCGAGGGAATTATGAGCGATCTGGAAATAAAAGAAGTTGAAGCTAATTTGAATTATAATGAGGAAAACATAATGAATTATTTTAATTTAAATTTGCAAAAAGCTAAAAGTCAAAAAAAAGACATAACCCAACATTTTTCTTGGATTAAAAATGTTAAAGATCTGGTTACAGGAGATTATATTCCATTATTTAGCGGGGATAGTTCTCATTATCGTGCCGCTCTTCACGCTCCAGTTATTGCTTTATTTTTAAGAAAATTAAAAGAGAATCCCAGGATCCCGATTTTGGCGGGCATGGGAACTGATACTTCAGATATTTTTCTTTCCTTGATGGATGTGTTTTTGTTTGATAGAAACTGTGCTCCGGTTTTGGTTTCCGGAGCAAATCGAAGCATCAATGAACCTAAATCGGATGCTTTGGTTAATTTTTATGAATTAATGGTAGCTTCACATATGCAGTTAAAACCGGGGGCTTATTATGTTTACAATCACCATATTTATCAAGGAGTGGATTTTTTAAAAATTGATCCCAGCGAACATCCGAAAAAGCTGGAAGGAATGATGACCTTTTACGCCCCGCATAGCACTCAGACCAATTTAAATTTTCTGGATACGGAAAACAATTTTGGAGCCGTTAAAAAAAATAACAGAGCAATAAGATGTTTTAGCGCTAAAGAAATTTTTAGAGCCATGAATCAGGTAATTACCATTAATCTAGCCAATCAAAATCCGCTTGAAGAGGAGATTTCAAAAATTACCCATAAGACAAAATATAAAGCAGTAATAATTGAATCTCATGCTTTGGGAAATGTTCCTTTTCCTATAAGAAGGGCGGCTGTTAAAGCAGTTAAAATGGGCAAAAAGGTAATTGTTGTTAGCCGGTGTCTGGTGGGAAAAATTACAAACAGGTACTTTATGGCTATTATAAATACCAATAACAATGAATTAAGAAAATCTTCCAATAAAATATTAAATGGACACAAATTAAACTCCCTATCAGCTCGAGCCATTATGGTTAGATCTATTTTAGAAAAAAAAGATTCTGAGCAGACTCAAGATTTAATAGATAAATTATCTTATCAAAGAAATATCACTTAAGGATAAATTTTTTTAAAATAAAATTTTAAGCCATTAATTGATCGATATAATTTTGATTGTCAAACCAATTTAGAAATGTCCTAGTATTTTGCAAAATGAAAATGTCCTACTAGGGAAAATTAGTTTTGATTAATTATTATTTATTAAAACTGGTTGTTGTATGAATTTCCTGGAATAAACAAATGGTTTTCGCCAGG
>WJJL01000008.1 GCA_014729725.1 Candidatus Moraniibacteriota bacterium
TCGCCATCCCGTTGTCCTCCCCCGTACCTCCCAAATAGGTCGAAGCCAAGAGAGTATCCAAAGTAGAATTGAATTTGGAAACCACGATATCGTTGCCAAACGAAGCGCTGCTGTCGTTATAATCTATATCATAAGCCCCGGCACTGGCCGGATAATTGCTGCTTCGAGTATGCCCTACTACATAAACATTGCCGGCCCCGTCCTGGGTAATATTAGGTCTGCCCACATAAGCTTCTCTGGCTCCAAAAAACTCAAACCGCTCCTCCTCGGCACCCCCTATCATTGTAGAAGCCACCAAGGGATCGATAATCACCGGCTTGCTGTTATCATAGCTTTCCAGCTTGAATCCATAAGTATTGCCCTCTCTTAATTCATAACTTACCGGTACAAAATGCTTTTTTCCCCCTTCGTATTGATAAGCCTGCGGATTCGTTAAAACCAGTTCTCTTTGTTGGGCGATTAATTTTAATTCACCGAATTTGGTTATTTCAAGCTTTTCAACTCCTTGTGGTTTAATATTAATACTTCCGCTATCACCTTGGGGGTTGATGATAAAAAGTTTTTCAATGTTTTTTTGTCGGGCCTTAAGTTTGACTTCTATGTTGGGATAAATCTCTCCTAAATCTATAAAATTATAGGCTTTGGCTGTTTTTTGTTCGTTATTTAAATAACCCAAAAAATAATTGATTTTAGCGGGCGAAGGCTTTTCCCCTTGAGGATTAAGATTTATTGGGTTTTTTTCATTGTCAATAAATTTTTCTTTTATAGCCAGACCATTTATTTTTTGTTCTTCTGTTTCTGTTTGAGTTTCTGTTTTTTCCTGGATGTCATAAGTTATATCATAAGGAGATATATAGACGGTTGCTTCTCCCAGTTGAGCGTAAAATCTAACCAATTCATTTTTTTGCCCGTTATTTTTTATAAAGGGCTGGGCATATCTTTGGTTATCTTGATAGAATTTATGAAGAAATTCCTGTTTTTCTTTTTTTTCTTGAGAGATTTGGGGTTTAGCTTCTTTATCTTTATCTTTTTTAAAATAAGAATAATAAAAAAGCCCTATAATAGAAAATAAGGAAACTATAAAAAAACTGATAACTAAAAATTTTTTTATTTTTTTCTTTATCATGAATATTTTTTTTTAATTTTAACTTAAATGGAACAATAACTCAATAGCTTTATGATTTCTTTATTGAAATAATAAAAGAAAAAAAGAAAGAGGGGGCTGGTTTTAAAAAGCCATTTTTATTGTTTTTTACTCATAAACTGACTATTGGAAATATTAATTAATTATGTAAAAATAATTTGATGTTTTGATTTAGATTTGAAAAAATAAATGTCAAAATCAACAGAAAAAATAAAAAAAGCGGTTCTTCCGGTAGCAGGCTATGGAACAAGATTTTTCCCCTTAACCAGGGCCCAACCCAAAGAAATGCTTCCAATTATGAACAAACCGGTAGTTCAATATATTGTCGAGGAATGTGTGGATTCTGGAATAGAGGAAATTATTTTCATTACGGGTCGGCATAAAAGAGCGATTGAAGACCATTTTGATTATCTTGAGGAGATCGAAGATGTTTTAGTTAAAAAAGGAATGTTTGAAGAGCTTCAAGAATTTGAAAATTTAAGAAAAAAGATTAATTTGATTTTCGTCCGTCAGGACAGGCAATTAGGAAATGGCCATGCTTTGATGTGCGCGGCTCATTTATTAAAAGACGGGGAACCTTTTGTGTTTTGTAATGCCGATGATTTAATTGTTTCTAACTTTCCGGCAATTAAACAAATGATTAAAGAATATGAAAAAAATCAAATTGTTGAAGAATTGATTGCGGTTATGGAAATTAAACCGGAAAATCTCGGTAAATATGGAGTTGTAAAACCTATGTATAATATAGATAAAGATAAAAAGATTTTTCAGGTGGAAAAAATTATTGAAAAACCTGAATTTAAGCAGGCTCCCAGTAATTTAGCCAACCCCGGCCGCTATATTTTGACCAAAGATATTTTTAAGGCATTAAATGATACAAGCCGGGGACATGGTGGGGAAATTTGGATTTCCGACGCTTTTAATAAAATGGGAGAATTTAAGTCAATTTATGGCTGTATAGTTGAAGGAAAGAGATATGACTGTGGAGACAGGCTGGATTATTTAAAGGCCGTAATCGATTATGCCAAAAAAGATCCTGATATTAAAAAGCAATTTAACCGCTGGCTTAAAAAATGAAAATTTTATCACATCGCCTTGTTTTTCAGAGGCTCCTTACCGAAATCATCCTATTTAGCAGCAGCTCCTTAAACTATTCAAAAAGTATTCAAATTTTCAATTGCAAAATTTTTTATAATAAGTTAGAAAGAAAGCATAAAGTAAAATTTTTCTAAAAAATTCTTTAAAATACAAATTTATTATGAATATTGTAATTTTAGCCGGCGGAAGCGGAACTCGGCTTTGGCCGATGAGCAGAACCAACAAATCAAAACAATTCAGTAAAATAATTGGTAATAAAACTCTTTTAGAAGTTACCCTTGACAGGTTTAAAAATAATTATCCCCAAAAAAATATCTATATTTCCACCATTCCTCAATACTGCCAGAATATAAAAGAAATCCTACCCAACTTTCCATTGGAAAATATTATAGTGGAACCTGATAAAAGAGACACGGCAGCCGCTATGGGATATGTGGCTTCGGTTTTATATTTGAAAGAGCCTGATGAACCGATGATATTTGTAGCTTCGGATCACTATATTGGTAATGAAGATTTGTTTATTAACGCTTTAAAAGTGGCGGAAAAAGAGATAAGAAGAACTCGAAAGATGTTTGATATTGGAATTGTTCCGGATTATCCTTCTACGGCTTTGGGATACACTAAGATTGGGAAAAGGTTAAAAAAAGATAGTGATGTAAAAATTTATGAATTTTTAGGACACAAAGAAAAACCCACTTATGAAAAAGCCAAAGGATATGTTTCAAGCGGAGAATATCTTTGGCACGGCAATTTTTATATGTGGACGCCAAGGCTTTTTTTAAAAGCCTTTAAAAAGTATGCCCCGGATATTTATATTCATTTAAAAAAAATAATCAAGCTTATAAGGCAGAACGGCATAAAAACCTCTGACGGAAAAGGGATGGAGGTTATCCCTTGTCAAATGCCCATAAACTTTGATCAACTTCCGGCTTTTAAAAAAAAGATTTTTGAAACCTATTCTCAAATCAGAAAAGAAATGATAGATTATGCGATAACCGAAAAAATGGATAATAGTGAAATAAGGATTATTAAGGGGGAGTTTTTTTGGAGCGATGTAGGAAACTGGAACGATTTGCACAAAAAATTGGTTACCTCCAAAGACTCCAAAGGTAATTTGGTGAAAGGCGACTGGGTGGGAATCGACACTACTCAAAGTATAATTTATACTCACAAAAATAAATTAGTCGCAACCATTGGTTTGGATGATATTGTGATAGTAGATACACCGGATGCTTTATTGGTTTGTCCTAAAGGAAGAGCTCAGGATGTTAAACAGATTATCGATAAAATCAAACTAAACAAGAAAAGAGATAAATATTTATAACATTTGAGATTATCAATGGAGAGGTGGCTGAGTGGCTGAAAGCAGCGCCCTGCTAAGGCGTTGAGCCTTTACCGGCTCCGAGGGTTCGAATCCCTCCCTCTCCGCCAAAAACTAAGAAATTTTTTCTCGTTTTGTGATTGAATTAAAGCTAATGAGATTTAAAAAACCCATATCAGTTTCTGTTATAATTGTTAACTATAAAAGCCAAGAATATCTTGAAAGGTTAATTTTTAATTTTGTAAAAGATTTAATAAAATTAAACAAGGAGATTGAAATTATTGTTTTTGATAACTCTTTTCAACTAAAAAGCCTTGAATTAAAAAAAATAATTCACTCCGCCGGACACGGAATTCCTTTTCGTTTTTTAAAAAGTAAAAAAAACATTGGTTTTGGCAGGGCCTGCAACATAGCTTCCAGGAAAAGCCAAGGAAAATATTTATTTTTTATAAATCCGGATTGTTTAGTAAAACCGGATCAAATCAAAAAATTACTTAAAGCTTTTAAATTCAATCCAAAAATAGGAATAATCGCTCCTTATTTAATTAATCCAAAAGGAAAAATTCAAAGATACGGTTTTGCTCAAAATCAGGATATTTGGGACAAGCTATTTGCCAAAGACAGAAATAAAGCCGAAAAAGCCGAATTTAAATTAAATAATAAAAATTTGAAAAAAGTTAAATGGGTTAGCGGAGCTTGCTTTTTAATTCCGAGGAAAATATTTTTTTTGGTTAAAGGCTTTGATGAAAATTTTTTTTTGTATTTTGAAGACAGAGATTTGAGTAAAAAAGTAAGAAATAAAGGGTATAAAACAGTTATATTTAAAAAGGTAAAAATTATCCATTATGAAAGTAAAAGTAAAATAAGCTGGAGTAAAAGAAAGAAACATTATTATCAAAGCCAGGACTATTTTTTTCTAAAACATTACGGTAAAATAGCTTTGTGGATTATGAAATTTTTAAGACTGCCTATTTATATTAAAAATGTTTATTTATCAAAATTTAAAATTAAAACATAGAAGGGATTTTTTAATTTTTTTCTTAATTTTTGTTTTGGTCGGAATTATGATTGGATTGGAGCCATTGATTTCTTTAATATTTCTATCAGGGGCTATTTTGGCGGGATTAATATTTTTGTTTCCCAAATATTTTCTGTACTTTTTAGTATTTTGCCTGCCTTTTCTGCCTGCTCTTAATCTTGCTCCGGGATTTGACATAGCCGGTTCTCGGGTTTTAATTATTTTGATTTTTGCGGCTTGGTTTATAAGGGGCTTGTTAAAAAAAGATTTAAAAATCAGCTTTGATTTTATTTCTATTTTTTTAATTGGATTTTTACTTTTTGTTTCTTTAACAATTTTGTATACTCCGATTTTTGAGCGTACCGGAAGAAAATTATTGGTTTTTTATTCAATTTTTCCTCTTTACTTTATTTATTTTGATTATTTAAAAAAATATGGCGGAAAATTTTTAATAAAAACCTTAAAAATTTTAGGTTTATCCGGTTTTTTGGTAAGTTTTTTCGGGTTTTTTCAGTTTATGCTTCAATTCATTGCAGGCAAAGAATTGATAATAAAGATTTACAGTAATTATTTGGGTGGTTTTTTATGGGGAGAAACTGCCGCTAAAAGCGTTTATGAAAATCCCAGCTGGCTTTTTGACGCAGGTTTCGCTGATTTATTAAGAGCCTTCTCCACCTTGCCGGATCCGCATATTTTTAGTTTTTTTCTAAGTTTTACAGCTCCGGCGCAAGGTTATTTGATATATCACTATTGGAGAAAAAACAAGAAGAAGGGGAATGAAACTTTTCCTTTATTGTTTTGGGCTGGTGCTTTTTTATTAAGCCTGATTAATGAATTTTTAACTTTCTCCAGAGGCGGATATGTGGGATTTTTTTTGGCGGTTTCTTGTTTGGTTTTTTTGCTAATTATTAAAAAGATTAAAAAAAATCCGGTTTCCTTTTTAAGGAAAAAACATAATAGACAAAATTTTTTCTACGGTTTTACAATTTTTGTGGGCTTAGCCTTGCTTTTTGGTTTGGGTTATTATTTTTTCCCTCAAAATCCTCTTTCCAAGAGAATAACTTCAATTTTTAACATTCAGGAAGGTTCTAATTTGGGGAGGTTAAAAATCTGGTCTCAAGCTTACAATTTATTTAAAGACAATTTTTATTTTGGGGTTGGATTGGGCGCTTATTCTTATGAAATCAAACCAAGCAAACATTATCGAGATCCGATTTATGCTCACAATATTTATTTAGAGTTTTTGGCAGAGACAGGAATTATAGGGTTTTTATTATATTTTGGAGTTATTCTTTATGCTATTTTGTATCCACTAAAATCTTTTTTATTTAAAAACAGCTCTGTATCCCTGGCTTTATTGACGGGATTAATTTGGTTTTTGATTCATGGTTTTTTTGAAATGCCTCTTTATTCCCCTGTAATTTTACCTTTATTTATGATAAATTTAGCAATGGTCAGTTATGAGAATTCAGCAGCTGGAAAATTATAAAGGGTTTTTTAAAAAATGTTTAAAACATAAGTTACTGTCTTAGCTTTAATCTTTAATTTTTAATTTCGTAATTCAAAATAATTTAGGTATGAATAAAACATTGCAGGATCAACAAAAAAAATTGCCTAAAACTCCCGGGGTTTACTTTTTTTTAGATAAAAAAAAGACCATTATTTATATTGGGAAAGCTTCGGTTTTAAGAACCAGAACCGCTGCTTATTTTAGAGATGACTTAGATTTGAAAACAGCTCAATTAATGAAAAATGCGCGGGATATAAAATATGTTAAAAGCCAGACCGCTTTAGAGGCTATGTTTTTGGAAGCTCGGCTTATTAAAAAACATCAACCTCAATATAATATTAAGCAAAAGGATGATAAATCCAACACTTATTTGATAATTACCAATGAAGAAATTCCCAGGATTGAAATAACCAGACCCACCGCTCTTCATAATTTCAAAATCAAAGAAAGCTTTGGTCCCTTCCAAAGTAAAAAAGAGCTGGAACAGGCTTTAAGAATTCTTAGAAAGATTTTTCCTTATCACAGCGAAAAGAATTTTAAAAAACCCTGCTTTCATTTTCAGATAGGGCTGTGCCCCGGTCCCTGCGCCGGAGCTATCAGTAAAAAAGATTATTTAAAAAATATCAGGAATTTATCAACTATTTTTAAAGGGGGTAAAAAAAGAATCATTAACAGGCTGGAAAAAAGGATGCGGATTTTAAGCAAAAATAAAAATTATGAAAAGGCCGCAGTTTTACGAGACACTATTGCTGCCTTAAACAATCATAGGGATATTCAAATTTCTCAAAAAGACTCCATTAATTGGAAAGTTGTCAGCGATATTCCGAAAAGGCTGGAAGCTTATGATATTTCCAACATTTCCGGAAAATTCGCAACCGGCTCTATGGTGGTTTTTAATTTTGGCAGACCGGATAAAACCGAATATCGAAAATTTAAAATAAAAACTTTGGATAAACCCAACGATACCGCCATGTTAAAAGAGGTTTTAAAAAGAAGGTTTAACAACGCCTGGGAAAGACCCTCGGTGATTTTTATTGATGGAGGCCTCGCACAGATCAGAGCCGCCAGTGAAGTTTTAAGATCCCTTAATTTAAGAATCCCTTTGATTTCAGTAGCTAAAGGGGCTTACAGAAAGGGATTTAGGGTTTTTAAAAGTCATAAAAATTTAAATGTAAACGCAGAGCTGTTAAAAGAAGCTTCACAAGAAGCACATAGATTTGCTATAAATTATCACAGAAATCTTAGAGATAAAAATTTTTTGGCTTTTTAATTTTGCAATCCAAAATAATTTATAAATTTTAAATATGGCAAAAATAATTTATGCTGTCCAAGGCGAAGGCAGAGGACATAGTTCCAGAAGTAAAATAATAATAGAAGGTCTTTTGCAAAAAGGGCATAAGATAAAAATTATAAGTTCCAATAAAGGCTACGCTTATTTGAGTAAATTTTTTGATAATGTTGAAAAAATTATGGGCCTTGGTTTTGTTTATGAAAAAGAAAAAGTGGATATATTAAAAACTTTGCAGAAAAATTTAAATCTGGGAATTTTAAAGGGACATAAATCCTTGAATTTAATTAACAAACTTTTCAGCGAATTTAAACCTGATCTGGTTATTTCCGATTTTGAACCTTTTGTGCCTTTTATCGCCAACTTAAGGGGTGTTCCAATCATTAGCGTAACTCATCAACATTTAATATCTCATTGCAAGATTGATTATTTGCATTCCTGGAAAGACGAATACTTTTATGCTGATGCAGTAACCAATAATATGTATTGGTTTGTTAAACATTATTTTGTCACTTCTTTTTATTTTCCGGAAATAAAAAAAGATTATAAGAAAAAGCTAAGCTTGACAGGGCCGATTTTGCGAAAAGAGGTTTTTGAACAAAAGGTAAAAGTCAAAGATCATATTTTAGTATATGTTACCAGTGAAAATATGTCTTCAATTTTGGATATAATAAAAGGATTAGATTTTAAATTTATCATTTACGGCTTCGAAGGTAAAAAAAATTGCGAAAATTTAATTTTTAAAAAACCCAGCACCAAAGGATTTTTAAAAGATCTCGCTCAATGCAAAGCAGTCATAACCAACGGGGGATATTCTCTAATCAGTGAAGCCCTATATTACGGAAAACCAATTTATTCCATTCCTATTGGTAATCAATTTGAACAGATGCTAAATGCTTATTATTTGGAGAGGATGGGCTTGGGAATTTATGATTTTCATCCGGGTAAACAAAGATTAAAATCCCTTATACAAGGATTGGATTATTTCAGGTACAATATTTCCCGACAAAGGCAAAGAATATTTGAAAATAAAAATTTTCTAGAGCTATTGGGTGAAAAAATCAATCAATTCACAAAATAAAAGCGGTTAATGCCGCTTTTATTTTTTCAAATTTTACTCGTCGATTATTCAATTACAGCCAAAATATCTTCATTTTTTAAAATCAAATGTTCTTTTTTTCCGATGTTTATTTCGGTTCCGCTATATTTAGCAAAAATTATTTTATCGCCTTTTTTAACTTCAGGTTTAATTTTAACTCCGTCGTCGAATTTCCCCGGACCTACAGCTACAACTATTCCTTCTTGAGGCTTGTCTTCGCTGGCGGTATCCGGAAGCACAATACCTGATTCTGTCACTTTATCTTCTTGTTTGAGTTCCACTAAAATGTTGTCTCCCAAAGGTTTAATTTTGTTTGCCATCTTTTTTTAAGATTAATGATTAATAGAAATGCTATTTAATTTAGATTAATTTCTTAAAGTTAATTAATTCTAAAAAAAGATTAGCAAATTAAATTGGCACTCGTCAAGTGGGAGTGCTAATATGGTTTTAAGAAGGCTATTTTTATGGTATTTTTTTGAAAAATTAGCTAAACTAAATTTAAATGAAATCTATTTTATCTTGTTGTAAGGGGATTAAGTTCAAGATAATCTTGATTAACAAACAGTAATTAAACAAAATCTATATGGATCAGGAAAAAATCAGAAATTTTTGTATTATCGCTCATATTGATCATGGAAAATCAACTCTTTGCGACAGAATGCTGGAAATAACTAAAACAGTCAGCAGCCGTCAGCTTAAAGAACAGACGCTTGATCAAATGGAGCTTGAAAGAGAGCGGGGAATTACTATTAAACTTCAACCGGTTAGAATGAGATATAACTATCAGGGAAAAGACTGGGATCTTAACTTGATAGACACACCGGGTCATGTTGATTTTTCCTATGAGGTTTCGCGCAGCTTGGCTGCGGTGGAAGGCGCCGTTCTTTTAGTTGATGCCACTCAGGGCATTCAGGCTCAAACCCTGGCAAACTTATATTTGGCTTTAGAGCAAGATTTGTCAATTATTCCGGTAATTAATAAAATCGATTTGCCCAACGCCCAGACTCAAAAAACTCAAAATGCGCTCAAAGATCTTTTGGGGATAAATAAAGAGGAAATAATTAAAGTCTCAGCTAAAACCGGAGAAAATGTTGCTAAAGTGATAGAAGCGGTTATCGATAAAGTCGAGCCACCCAAAGGAGATCTAAAGGCGGCAGCCAGAGCTTTGATTTTTGATTCTTACTATGATTCTTATAAAGGCGTGATCGCTTATGTCAGAATGGTTGATGGTTTTTTTAATGATAAAGAGTCAATATATATAGCCGGAACTGAAAAAAAAGCGGAAATTTTAGAGCTTGGAATATTTAATCCCGCCTACATAAAAAGAAATAGTTTGCAAAGCGGAGAAATCGGGTATATTGCAACCGGCTTAAAAGAAGTCAAGGATTGCCGAGTGGGCGATACCATTATGAATTTTGATAGAAAAGAGCAAACCAAATCCTTAAAAGGTTATAAAAAAGCCAAACCAATGGTTTACGCCAGTTTTTATCCCAAAGACGGGGATCAATATAATTTGCTTCGGGATGCTTTGGACAGACTTTCTTTAAATGATGCTTCTTTTGTTTATTTTCCCGAAAGCTCCAAGGCCTTAGGGAGAGGTTTTAAAGGCGGCTTTTTAGGTTTATTGCATTTAGAGATTATTCAGGAAAGATTAAGGAGAGAATTTAATTTGGATTTGGTTTTTACCATTCCCAGTGTGGAGTATAAAGTTGAATTTAAAAAAAACAAGCTAAACAATGAACAAACAAAAGAATCTAAAGAAGGAAAGTTTTTGACCATTACCTCCCCCAGCGACCTCCCTGATCCTTCGATGATCCAATCCATTCGGGAGCCTTTCGTAAAATTGGAAATTATCTCTATAAGTCAATATGTGGGTCCCATAATGGATTTGCTTTCCAAAAAAAGATCACTTTATAAGGATACTTCCTATTTAGATTCTGACAGAGCTATTTTAATTTACGAAATTCCTTTGCAAGAAGTGATTACCAATCTTCACGACGCAATAAAAACGGTTTCCAAAGGATATGCTTCCATTAATTATGAATTTTTAGATTTCCGGAGTTCTGAGTTGGTAAGATTGGACATTTTGGTGGCCCAGGAGTTAAAAGAAGAGTTGTCCAGAATTGTTCCCAAGGAAAAAGCCAGAAGTATTGGAAAAGAAGTATTAAAAAGACTGAAAGAGACTTTGCCCAGGCAAAATTTTGCCGTGGCTTTGCAGGCGGCTATCGGGGGACGGATTATTGCCAGGGAAAATATCAGTGCTCTTAAAAAAGATGTTTTAGCTAAACTTTATGGAGGAGATCGGACCAGAAAAGATAAACTTCTTAAAAAACAAAAAAAAGGTAAAGACAGATTAAAACAATTTGCAAAAGTAGAAATTCCCGCCAACGCCTATATTGAAATTATGAAGAATTGATTAGAGCTACAACGGGAATTTTAAAAAGCTACTCGGGCTTTTTATTTTTTTTGTCCGGTCAATTGATTTTATTAATTTTTAATTGGCAAATTCGTATTAATTATTTTAAAAGGAATTAACAATGGAAAAACCTCAAAGATTTAAAAAAAATATCTTGCAATTGGAAAAGGAATTTTATGATTATGCCGCTAAAAAAGGTTTGGATAAAGCTAAATTGATTCAAATTCAAGATCAGATTTCCAAAATTCAAAAAAAGATGGGCGGTAGCGATTTTTGGCAAAAGGATCAAGCTTTTATTAAAAGTACCAGCGAAAAACTCGGGGAGCTAAAAGCTCAGTATCAGGATATATTAAAAATTAAAAGCGGGATTGATGATTTGTTGGAATTCGCGGAAATGCTTGATGATCCAAAAATTTACCAGGAAGCTTCCGACCAGTTTAATAAGCTAAAAAAGAGTTTTATTTCTTTTAAAAAACAAGGATTTAGCCATAAATATGATGCCTCCAACGCTATTATTCAAATTACTGCTGGAGCAGGTGGGGTGGATGCTCAGGATTGGAGCGAAATGTTGTTAAATATGTATTTAAAATTTAATGAAAAAAATAACTTTAAATCGGAAATCATTTCTATTTCTCAGGGAACTCAAGCGGGAATCAAAACAGTGGTCCTTAAAGTCAAGGGAAGAAACGCTTATAAGCAATTAAAATCAGAGCAGGGAGTGCATCGCTTAGTCAGACTTTCTCCTTTTAACGCTGATAACCTTAGGCAAACCTCATTTGCCTTGGTGGAGGTGGTTCCACAGATTAATCAAAAGGAAGTGGAGATTAAGGACGCTGATTTAAAAATTGACACTTTTCGGGCTAAGGGAGCCGGGGGTCAGCATGTTAACACAACGGATTCAGCGGTTCGAATAACGCACTTGCCCACCGGAATTGTAGTAAGCTGTCAAAATCAGAGAAGCCAGCTTCAAAACAAGGAAGAGGCCAAAAAGGTATTAGCCTCCAAATTGTATCAATTAAGAGAAAGCAAAAAACAAGAAAAAGTACAGGAAATCAAGGGAGATCTTAAAAAGGCTGAATGGGGAAATCAAATTCGTTCTTATATTCTTCATCCTTATAAAATGGTAAAAGATCATAAAAGCGGGTTAAAAAAATCAAAAGTGGAGGAAGTATTAAACGGTAATTTGGAAATAATTAAAAATAACTCTTAAATTTTTTCAGAAGTTGTTTAATTGATGAATATTAAATTTTATATTACTATATGACTAGGTTAATTTATCAATCCAAAGTAAGTAATTTGCATTGATTGGTTTTTGATTTTAAAAGATAAAATTAATATAAAAATAATGATAGAATATCGCGATGTTAGCAAATTATACAGCGAGGAGAATATCGCTTTAATTGAAGTGAATATAAAAATTAAATCCGGAGAATTTGTTTCTATTGTGGGACAAAGCGGTATGGGTAAATCTTCGCTTTTAAAGCTTTTAACCTTGGAAGAAAGGCCTACCGAAGGAAGAGTAATTTTTAACGGGGTGGATTTAAATGAAATTACCAAAAAAGAGATCCCCATTCATAGAAGACGGATTGGGGTTATTTTTCAGGATTTTAAGCTACTGCCTCAAAGAACCGCTTTTGAAAATGTTTCTTTTGCTTTGGAAGTGGCCGGAGAAAAGCCTTCAAAAATCAAAAAAAGCGTGTCTCAAATTTTGGATATCGTGGGATTAAGCGATAAATTTAAAGCTTACCCTGTTCAATTATCCGGTGGGGAACAACAAAGAGTAGCTATCGCAAGGGCTTTGGTAAATCATCCGGAAGTTTTGATCGCGGATGAACCTACCGGTAATTTGGATGTTATAAATGGCAGAGAAATTATTGATTTGCTTTTAAAAATAAACGAATTGGGAACCACTATAATTCTGGCCACTCATGATAAGGAGACGGTTAATCGAATCAATAAAAGAGTTATTGTTATGGATGAAGGAAGAGTGATTAGAGATCAGGCAAAGGGAAAATATATGATTTAATTTTAAATACATTATGTTAAGATTAAGTATAATCAGAGCAATAAAATCGGGGGTTAATAATTTTTTCAGAAACGGCTGGTTGAGCATAACTTCTGTTAGTGTTGTTTCTTTAACTTTGTTTGTTATCAGTTTTTTAATGTCAATTGTCTTTGTCTCCAATAAGCTTTTTACTGAAATTCGAAATAAAATTGGGGTAAATGTTTATTTAAATGAGAAAGCTGATAAAGAAATTGCGTCTCAAATGATGGAGGAGATCAGTTTAATGGGAGGAGTTACAGAAGTGGAGTATACCGATAAAAAAGAGGCCTTGACTTCCTTCAAACAAAAAGTTAAGGAAAACGATATTATTATTCAGGCTATTGATGAGTTAAGGGAAAATCCACTGGAGGATTTTATAAGTATTAAGGTAAAAGATCCCAGAAAATATGAAATTATTGAAGGCAAGCTAATAACAGGAGAATTTAAGGATTATATTTTAAAAGTTGATTATTCCGAACATAAAACAGAAATCAATAATTTGGACAAAATATTGAGCTCGGTTACAAAAGCCGGACTGATATTAATAGTTTTTTTGGTTTTTGTGGCAGTAATGGTGGTTTTAAATTCCATTCGTTTAACAATGTACACTCATAAAATTGAAATCGAGATTATGAGGTTGGTAGGGGCTGGTAATTGGTTTATAAAACTTCCATTTATTACGGAAGGAGCTCTTTATGGTTTGGCGGCCTCCATTTTAGTAACTTTATCATTATATCCCTTAGCTATTCTTTTGGCTTCTGCCTTGGAAAACTCCGGCTTGCAGCTAAATCCGATTTTATTGTTAAACCAGACAATCATATTCGCTTTCTTAATTCATTTGTTGATCGGAATTGCTCTGGGGATTTTCAGTAGTTATGTTGCAATTCAAAGATATTTAAGGATATAATTAATTTGAATGAAATTGCCAAAGCCCTGTTTTTAAATCCGAATTAATATTTTATATGTTTGAACAAATAATCCCTCCGGCTTTAATGATAATTTCAGCCGCCGCAATAATTTATATTTTCGGCCGGAGAATTCCTGATTCTTATAAAAATTTTAAAAAAGAGACTAAAGATGATGAAAATTTGCAAAAAGCCGATTCTAAAAGTTTCAAAGAAAAACTGGTTGATATTTTGGAAAAGATATTAAGAAAATTAAAAATTATTATTTTAAAGAGCGATGCCCGCTTGATGCAGCTTATTAGGAGTATTCAGGATAGAAAGAAAAACAGCACCAATACTAAATCAGTTAAATTTACCAAAGATCAGCAGGAATCTATTTTAAGTATTGAGGAAAAAAACGGACAAGATGATAAGGAAAAAGGAGAAAAGAGCTTTCTTCAAAAAGCCAAAGATAGATTTTCCAAACAAAAAGAACCTGTTAATTTTGAGATTTCCAAAGAGGAATTTTCCCCAAAGCAAAGCGATGGAGAAGAGGAGCTGCAGAAAAAAGATAAAACCCCTATCCTGGAGAGGATGAATGAACTTAGAGAAAAACTTAACATCAAAAAAGAGGAGGAAAAGAAACCCCAAACCAAAAGTAAGAAAAAGATTGTCAAAAAACAAAAAACCGCTGAGCGTACCATTGATTTGGAAGAGGCTAGACAAGTTATGTTTGAAAGAGAAGAGGAATCTTTAATTAAAAGAATTTCCTCTAATCCCAAAGACGATAATAGCTATGTTGAATTAGGCAAGCTTTATTTGAAAGCTGATAATCTCGATGATGCCATAGCTTCTTTTAATCAAGCTTTAAAAATAAATAAAGGCAACATTTCAGCCAAGAAGTTTTTAAAAGAAATTAAAAAAGAAATGGGATAAATTCTTAATTTTCCCATTTAAGAATTTTATTTATAATTGTATTGCCTAAAACAAAAAAAACTATTATAAAATATAGGAATTGTTTGTTTGGAAAAATTTTTAAACTAGGCCGATGTAGCTCAGTTGGCAGAGCAACGCCATGGTAAGGCGTAGGCCCGCGGTTCAAATCCGCGCATCGGCTCAAACACTTGTTTTTTAATTGTTTTTATGGTATTTTATTTTAGTTAAGATCTATAAAAAAGATTAACAGGATTAATGCTCAGGCATTAAAGTCTAGAAGGGACTTAAACTCCTTTATTTAATTTTTTAAACTAACAGGACTTAGGCGCTTGGTAAATTTTTAGATAAAATATTGCTGCTTTTTCCATATCCGCCTTTGGCGGGTAAAATTTTCCTTAAGTGTGCAAGCTCTGATTTAGTATATTTAATTTAGAATATTTAGAATATTTAAATCAAATAGAATATGAATTCAACTAAAAATGAATCTCAAACGAAAAATAAACAACAGCAAGGTAAGAGCGCTGATGAAAAGGAAAGTCAAGTCTTAAAGATGATAGAATCTTTTAAAGACAAGGATGAAATAACGATTGAACAAATGCTAAAAAAAGGGGTTCATTTAGGACACAAAAAAGGAAAATGGAACCCTAAAATGAGAGATTTTATTTTAACAGTCAAACAAGGCATTCATATTATTGATTTAAACAAGACCAAAAAGAGTCTGGAGGAAGCGACTGATTTTTTAAAGTCAAAACTGGCCGGAGGTAATAAACAAGTTTTATTTGTAAGTACGAAAAGAGAAACTCGCGATTTAGTAACTCAAATTGCTCAATATTGTCAGATGCCTTATGTGGTAGAGCGTTGGATTGGAGGGGTTTTAACTAATTTTAAAACTATAAGGAGGAGAGTGGAAAAGTTAATGGCAATTGAAGAATTGCAGGAAAAAGGAGAGTTAAAGAAATACACAAAAAAAGAACAGGCTGCCTTTAAAGAAAAAATTGAAAAATTCAATAAGAAGATGGGCGGAATTAAAAATATGAAGGGCTTGCCGGAAGTAGTTATCGTTGTAGATTTAGTTGCCGATGAGTTGGCGCTTAAAGAAGCCAAAAGAATGAATATTCCGGTGGTGGCCATAGTGGACACTAATGCTGATCCTGAAAAGGTGGATCATGCTATTGTTGCCAATGATGATGCATTAAGCTCGCTTAGGTTGATTTTATCTTTTATAGCTTCTAAAATAAAAAATTTCTGAAAAACAAGGCAAGATAACGAAATTTTCATTTTTTGAAATTATACAAATTTTGTTTCAAACCAAATTTTTTCACCTAGAAACTTATTATTTTATCGATGGCTTAATTTAGTTAGATTAATCCCTTGAATAAAATATGTAATTAACGCTACTAATTTTTATTAAGTAAATTAAACATTAGCTTGTCATGAAAATAGATTCAAAAAAAATCAAACAATTAAGAGATAGAACCGGAGTAAGTATTATGAAATGCAAAGATGCTTTAAAAAAGGCTCAGGGTGATATGGAAAAAGCTGTTTTAGAGCTTAGAAAAACAGGAGAGTCAAGCGCGGCTAAAAAAAGTCAAAGACAAACGCAGGAAGGGGCGATTGCTTCCTATATTCACAACAATAACAAAGTCGGATCCATGGTTGCTCTTTATTGCGAAACCGATTTTGTAGCTAAAAATCAGGAATTTATAAATCTGGCCAGAGATATTGCCATGCAAGTGGCCGCCTCTGATCCAAGATTTTTAGAACCTGATAAAATCCCCCAAAAAGTGATTGATCAGGAAAAAGAAATTCAAAAAGAAACTTTAAAAAAAGATCAAAAACCCGAAGAAATAAAGGAAAAAATTGTTCAAGGAAAATTGGAAAAATTCAAAAAAGAAAATTCTCTTTTAACCCAGCAATTTATAAAAGATCCAAATATTACAATCGAGGAGCTTATAAATCAACATATTGCAAAACTGGGGGAAAACATAAAAATCGGAGAATTTAGCCGTTTTGCAATTTAAGGGCTGGCGTTATGATTAGTTTAGATTGATTTGTTGAAAAAAAGTAATTAACGCCAAGCATAATTTAAATCTATAGCAAGTTTTAAAATCAATGAAAAAAAATAACGAATACACATCGCAACATATTCAGGTGCTAGAAGGTTTGGAGCCGGTTAGAAAGCGGCCGGGAATGTATATTGGAGGAACGGGGTCCGAAGGCCTTCATCATTTGCTTTGGGAGGTAATAAATAATTCTATTGATGAAGCTATGGCCGGCAACTGTGATGAAATTACAGTGGAACTTTTAGAAGATCAATTAATTAAAGTTAGCGATAATGGCCGGGGAATTCCGGTGGAAAAGCATTCTAAAACCAAAAAATCGACCTTGGAAACCGTTATGACAGTTTTGCATGCTGGTGGAAAATTCGGCGGCGGCGGCTATAAAGTTTCCGGAGGTTTGCACGGGGTTGGTGTTTCAGCAGTGAATGCTTTATCAAAATGGCTTCGGGTGGAGGTCATAAGAGAGGGAAGTTTATGGAGTCAAGAATATATTCGGGGATTTCCCAAATACGAGGTAAAAAAAGAAAAAGAAGCTAAGGCTAGTGGAACTTCAGTTATGTTTGATCCTGATCCAGAAATATTTTCTAAAATCAAATGGAAAAAAGAAAAAATTATAGAATATTTACGACATCAGGCTTATCTGACCAAAGGAATAAAAATCAAGTTAATTGATAAAAGAAAACTGCTTCCCATTAAAGATTATAAGGGAAAAATTTATGAATTTTATTTTGATGGAGGTATTGTTTCTTATGTAAAGCATCTAAACGAAGGTAAAAAAATTATTAACGAAACTCCGATATATATCCAAAAAGAAATTGAAAAGTCCGGCGTTAATGTAGAGGCGGCTATTCAATATAATGATGATTATAAAGAAAAACTTTATGCTTTTACCAACACAATTCATAATCCGGGAGGCGGAACGCATGTTTCCGGATTTCGGATGGCTTTAACCCGTTCCCTAAACGATTACGCTAAAAAACAAGAAATTATCAAAAAAAAGGAGGAAACCTTAACCTCCGACGATTTATCTGAAGGATTATCAGCTGTAATTTCCGTCAAAATGTCGGAATCACCTCAATTTGAAGGACAGACCAAGGATAAGTTGGGAAATCCGGAGATTAAAGGCGCTGTTTTTAGCGCCATTAAAGAAGGTTTAGGCTATTTTTTGGAAGAAAATCCCAATGAAGCCAAAAACATTATTGGCAAATCTCTTTTGGCGGCTAAAGCCAGATTAGCGGCAAAAGCGGCTAGAGATTCCATAATCAGAAAAGGTGCTCTTGATGGGATGACTTTGCCGGGAAAACTGGCGGATTGCTCCAGCAAAGATCCGCAGGAATGCGAATTGTTTATTGTAGAGGGTGATTCCGCCGGAGGTTCCGCTAAGCAAGGCAGGGACAGAAGATTTCAGGCGATTTTGCCGGTCTTTGGAAAAATGCTTAATGTAGAAAAATCCAGACTGGACAAAGTTATCCAAAACGATAAGTTTCAGCCACTTATTATTGCTTTAGGAACTGGAATAGGAGAAACTTTTGATATTTCCAAACTTAGATATAATCGAATAATTTTAATGTCTGATGCGGATGTGGATGGAGCTCATATAAGAACTTTAATGTTAACTTTCTTTTATCGTTATTTCAAAGATTTGGTTTTAAACGGAAATATTTATATAGCTCAACCCCCTCTTTTTAAAGTTCAAAAAGGTAAAACCTTTCAATATGTTTATAATGAAGAGAGCTTGAAGAGAGTTCTGGCTGATTTGAGCCAAAACAAAAACGATCAAAACGCCGGCCCAAAAGAAATAATGGAAAAAGACACCGAGGATTTAATTAAAAATAAAGAAATAAAGGGGATTACAATTTCCAGATTTAAAGGATTGGGCGAAATGAATCCGCAGCAGCTTTGGGAAACCACTATGGATCCAAAGCAGCGGATTATGCTTCAAGTTACTATCGAAGACGCAGAGGAGGCCGATAGGATATTCAATGTTTTAATGGGCAATGAGGTGGCTCCCAGACGTAAATTTATTCAAGTCCATGCCAAGAGTGTGGAAAATTTGGATGTTTAAATTTCAAATCTATTTTAAAATATAAACAGCGTCACTTTAATAAATAATCCAAAAACTGTTTTTCATTTCTATTGTTTTTGAATATTTCGTGCTTGATAGATTTGTGTTAATAATGGTTTTGTTGTAAATTATTAGTAATTGAGTTTAAAATTTTACGGATAAATTGAAGTTTAAAATTTTTAACAATATATTTTTATCAAGGCTTTAGGAAAAGCTAAATAGTTAAGGTTTTAAAATGCCAAAAACAAAAAGATCATTTTTAGAAAAACTTATTGGAAAGAGCGAGGAAGAGGATTTTAGCAGACAAGATATAGAATTTGAACAAATGGAAACCTCGGGTCAGGATTCTGCGGAAATAGAAAATGATGTTGCAATAAGAAGCGATAACTTTAGCTCTCAAAACAATCAAGAGCCCGGAGAGGAGCGCTATTTGGAAAATAACCAAGAAGAAGGGGGAAGCGCTGATTGGTCAAGCGATCAGGAAGGTCAATTAACCATTGATGTGTATCAAACGGATACTGAGATAATTATTAAATCCACCATTGCCGGGGTAAAGCCTCAGGATTTGGATGTTCAAATTAATAACGATATGGTGACAATCAGAGGAGAGAGAAAAAAGGAAGAAAACATAAATGAAGAGGATTATTATTACCAAGAATGTTATTGGGGTTCTTTTTCCAGATCTATTATTTTGCCGGTTGATGTTCAGGCCGCTAAAGCCGAGGCAACTATGAAGGATGGGATTTTAACCATTAAACTTCCCAAATCCAGCTCCGCTCAATCAAGAAAAATTCAGGTAAGAGGATTTTAGATTCCTCCCTGCTCCTTATACGATAAACTGAAATTTAATGGTAAAAAGGGATGTTTACTTGAATTAAGTCAGGGAAATCGAAATCAAAACTGGTAATTGGTACTTGGATAAAAAAACATGAAATTTCTTAAAAAATTTAAAAATAAGATTAAAAAAAGAAAAAAAAGCTTGATAGTGATATCGGTTTTTTTATTATTTGCTATAGGTTTATTTTCTATTTTTATTTACAATTTTGTTTCCTATCAACAAAAAGTTTATCCCAATGTTTATAGTTTGGGTAAAAACTTCGGTTCTCTTGACAAGAATCAGTTACAGGCTGATTTAGAGGATAGAATTCAATTTTTTGAAGATAAAAAGATCAAACTGATAAAAGACAATCAAATAATTGAATCGTCTTTAAATGAAATGGGAATTGAAATTGACAAAAAAACAATTCAAAAAGAAGCTTTAAGTTTTGGTAAAAACAAAAATGTTGTTTTAAGCGCTTTTGTTTTTTTGGAAAATCTTTTTTTGCCAAATAAAGTGCCCACCTATTTTATTGTTGATGACAAGAAATTAAACAATTTTATTTCCAAAAACTTGGAAGATCCGCAGGAGGCTCCTCAATCAGCCGAAGTTATATATAAGAAAGGTTCTTTTGTTTCCACCTCGGACAAGAAAGGCTTAGGAATTGACTCCTCCATATTTGCCGCCAGGATTTTTGAATATATCAATAATCCTGCTTTGGAGAAAGTTGAAGTTCCCGATAAAATAATGAAAGAGCCTCAAATTACTAAAGAAGAAGCCAATATTGCCAGAGACAAAGCCAATAAATTGATTGCCATTAACCCTAAACTAACCGCCGGGAATAAGGAATGGTTTATTGATAAAGAGGTGATTTCCAATTTTATCGATTTTAAAAAAGAATTTAACATTCATTATCAAAAACCAAAATTCGGTGAATTTAATAAAAGAAACGATGTATTCTCTTACAATTATTATTTATTGTCTGGACTTACTATTTCCGATTATTTTAACGGGTATCAACTAAAACTGGACTTAAGCCCAGAAAGAATAAGAGATTATTTAATGGTTGTGGCCCCGGGTATTGAACAAAAACCGGTAAATGCGGTATTGGGCTTTGAAAATGATCAAATAGTTATTAAACAAGAAAGTCAGGATAAAGTCAGCTTGAATGTTGATCAAAGTGTTGGATTAATCCAAAAAGGAATATTGGAAAAAAAAGATCAAATAGATTTGGAAATTATTAGAGAAAATGCCCCGATCGCTAAAGGTAATTTAAAAGAAATCGGCATTGAAACTTTAATTGGAAGAGGGGAGTCTAATTTCAGAGGATCGCCTAAAAACAGAAAACATAATATTGCGGTGGGAGCCTCTAAGTTTAACGGGATAATTATCGCCCCCAATGAAGAATTTTCCTTTCTGGATAATCTGGGAGCGGTTGATGCTTCAACCGGTTATTTGCCGGAATTAGTTATAAAAAAAGATAAAACTGTTCCCGAATATGGCGGAGGTATGTGTCAGGTTTCCACTACTTGTTTTCGCGGAGCTGTTGATGCCGGTTTTGAAATTACGGAACGCAGAAACCATGCTTATCCGGTTCATTATTACAGTCCCCAAGGCACTGATGCTACGGTTTATATCCCCAGTCCTGATTTAAAGTTTACAAACAACACCCCATCCAATGTTTATCTCCAGACCAAAATTCAAGGCAATGAGTTGATATTTGAATATTACGGGACAGATGACGGAAGAAGGGTGGAGACTATCGGTCCGGTGGTTTATCAAAGAGGAGCTGGAGGAGCAATGAAAACGAAATGGACTCAGCAGGTTTATAAAAGCGACGGTAGTTTGTTATTGGAAGAGACCTTTTTAAGTAAATATGATTCTCCCAGCAAATATCCTCATCCAGGGGAGGAACCCAAGGAGGAAGATGATGACTAATTTTTAGTCAGAGGCTCTTTTATGTTTTTCATTAGCTAAAAATTTTATGTATTTATCACCTGGACGCTTATTTTAAAAACAAAACATACAATCGGGACTGCTTATCATTTGCTTAATTTTATTTTTCAATAAAAGGTCTGAGGCTAAAATTTTTAGCAAATACCTTAATTTTATAAATTAGCTGTCGTCAAATAAAGCGGCAGCTCCATAAAAGCAAAAAAATGAAAAAAATAAATAAAACAATACACAAACATGCCAACAAAATCGCTTTTTTCTTTTTGGGTTTTATGTTTTTGGTAATGGTGGGAAGCATGTATAACGATACAGCTATTCGGGATGAAATGCCTCATATTGTGGCCGGTTATTCTTATTTAACTCAATTTGATTACCGTCTTAATCCGGAGCACCCTCCTTTGGTCAAACAGTTATCAGCTTTCCCTTTGCTTTTTATGGATATAAATTTTCCCGATCAGGATCCAGCTTGGAAAAACGAGGTAAACGATCAATGGGAGTTAGGAAACACCTTTTTATACAAATCCGGAAATGATGCGGATAAAATGATTTTTTGGGGCAGAATTCCGATTGTTATATTGACTCTACTTGCGGCTTGGATAATTTTTCTTTGGACTGCCAGGATTTTTTCCAGTAAAATCGCCGGCTTGCTTAGTATGGCGCTTTTTGTTTTTTCTCCCAATATTATCGCTCATGGAAGATTTATAACAACCGATATGGGAGTGGCGGCTTTCTCGGTTTTTGCTTTGTATTCTTGGTGGAGTTTTTTAAAAAATCCAAACAAAAAGAATTTTATTATCGCGGCTCTTTTGCAGGCGGCACTGCATTTGGCGAAGTTTTCCAGTCCTTTATTTATGCCGGTTTTATTATTAATGACTATATTTTCCATAATATTTGATAAAAAAGACTGGAATTTGAAAAAGAGGATAAAGATTTTTTTAGGAGGCTTTGTTTTTGCTACTTTGATAGCGGGATTGATAATTGGAGCCTGGTATCAAATTTTTATGTTTAAAATGCCACTGGAAGTTCAGCAAGATCTTATCCAAGCCTCCATTGCAGATGACCATTTCAATAATGCCGGTCTTGCCACAAAACTGACCGAGTTAAGCCGGATTTCGTTTTTAAGACCTTTTGTTCAATACATGCTTGGTTTTTTTATGGTGGCTGCTCACGCTTCTTATGGTCATACCACTTATTTTTTAGGGGAAGTGGGCCAGAATTGGCCTCATTATTATTTTGTGGCTTATTTGTTAAAAGAGCCCATTGCCTCTCAGATTATTTTATATTTGGCAATTATTTTAAGTATTGCATCTATTGTGAAGTTTCTTAAACTTAATAAGAATAATTCCAAGAGAAAAGGTTTAATTCTGGAATTTTTGAAAAAATATAACATTTTGGTTGCCTTTGCCTGTTTAATTGGAGGGTTTTTCTTCATTGGTATGAGAGCCAAGCTACAGCTGGGGATAAGATATATCGTCCCGATTTTTCCTTATTTGTACATTTTAATTTCCGCAATTACGGTACTTGGAGTTAAGTATCTTTTTAAAGAACAGCTTAAACAAAAGACTAAAAAGTTTTTTATAGTTGCTTTTTTTGTCTTTTTATTTTTTTGGTTGTTTGTTATCAACATCCTTACTTTCCCTGCTTACTTGGCTTATTTTAACGAATATATCGGAGGCTCTGCCCAGGGATGGAGATATATGATTGATTCGAATTTGGACTGGGGTCAAGACTTAAAAAGACTTAAATTTTTTATGAAAGAAAACAATATAAAAAGCATAAAAGTAGATTATTTCGGCGGTGGAGATTTGGATTATTATTTGGGTAAAGATAATTATACGCTTTGGGGTTATGATAAAGGTCCCACTAAAGGATGGATCGCGATTTCGGTTAACGCTATTCAATGGAACAGCGCCAACAAAGGAGATAAAATGAGTTATCATTGGTTAACCGATAACTATGAACCGGTAAAAAAAATCGGCAATTCTATCTTTGTTTATCATATCAAGGAATAAAGGGGGCTTAAAGAAAAAAACAACTATGGACAGCTTTTTTTCCTAAGTGCGTAAGTGCTAGTATTTTTTATCCAACATCTCTTTTGTTTTAATTTTAGTTTCTCTGTCAATTTCAAGGATATCTTCAAGTCCAGGGGATTTAATAAGTTTATGTTTTTCCATCATTTTTCTGATAGTTTGAGATATATCCGGGTATTTTATTTTGTTTTTTAAAAAATAATCCACCGCAATTTCATTGGTCGCGTTAATTACAGCCGGCAGAGAACCACCGATCATTCCGGCTTCATAAGCGTATTTTAAGCAGGGAAATTTATTTAAATCCGGCTTTTCAAAAGTCATTTTATTTAATTTTTTCCAAGGCATTTTTTTAATAGTGGGGTTTTTTAATCTTTCGGGATAAGTAAGGGCCAGCTGAATAGGGATTTTCATAGAAGGTTCGCTGATCTGAGCTTTTAGGGAGCCGTCTTTTAGCTCTACAAAGGAATGAATTAGACTTTGGCTGTGAACTAGCACCTCTATTTTTTTATAGTCAATATCAAACAAGTGATGAGCTTCAATTACCTCCAGACCTTTATTCATTAAAGTTGAAGAATCAATGGATATTTTCCCTCCCATACTCCAAGTGGGGTGGTTTAAAGCTTCTTTAGCAGTTATGTTTTTTAGTTTTATGGCCGGAGTATCTTTGAATGGACCACCGCTGCAGGTTAGAATTATTTTTTCCAGATTTTCCTTTTTTTCTCCCATTAAACATTGAAAAATAGCTGAATGTTCAGAATCTACGGGAATAATTTGAGATTGGCTTTTTTTAAGATTTTTCTTAATTATTTCTCCGGCACTGACAAGAGTTTCTTTGTTGGCAAGACCTATTCTTTTCCCGGCTTTCCCGGCTTCCAATGTAGGTTTTATTCCGATGGATCCTACAACCGAAGTAATAACAATATTGGCCTCTTCCATTTTTGCCAGATCACAAAGGGCTTCCAGGCCATAATTAACCTTTATATTTTTATAACCCTGACCAAGCAGTTTTAATCTTTGTTTAACTTTCATTGTGGCGCTTTTTTCCATCATAGCCACTGATTGAGGTTTGAATTCCTGAATTTGTTTTAAAATTTGGGGAAAATTGGTATTAGCGCTTAAACCTATTACTTTGAAAAGATTTGGAAATTCTCTTACTATTTCCAGAGTCTGTTTTCCGATAGAGCCGGTTGAACCCAGAATAACGATTTTTTTTTGGTCAGATGATAAATGTTCCATTTTTGATTAAATAAAATATTAGAGTTTTATTTAAAAATTTTTATTTGGGAGATTTTTTTATAGCTGTCTTTTTACAAATAACAAATCGTGGCAGGAGGTTTATTGGATTCGTCAAATAGCACTCTGCCGGTTTTTTTTACTTCATTTAAAATTCTGGAGCTTATCTTTTGTTTTAGATCAAAACTTAAATCATAAGGTGTGGCGGTCATAAAATCTTTAGTTATTATATTTCTTATAAAAATTAAATAGCCTTTATCTTTGGCGTCTCCTTTAACGCAAGTGACTTTATGCGAATCCAGAGCCACAATGGCCTGGGATATTTTATAGTAAAGACCGGCTTTTTTGAGTTCTTCAATTGTAATGGCGTCGGCTTGTCTTAGTATTTCCAGTTTTTCCGGAGTAATTTTCCCTAAAATTCTTATAGCCAGACCTGGCCCCGGAAAGGGCTGTCTTTGTACAATTTCTTTAGGAAGACCAAGTGATTGACCGATTTTTCTTACTTCATCTTTAAATAAATCTTTAAAAATCTCAATAACCCTTCCTTGATTCATCAGCTCCACCACTTCCTTGGCGCGATTATGATGAGTTTTTATGGTGTGAGAATGCTGACAAGAATCTACAGTGGAGGATTCTATAACATCAGGATACAAAGTTCCTTGAGATAAAAAATCATTTTTTCCAATCATTTTTTTAAAGATTTTTATGTACTCTTTGCCGATTAGTTTCCTTCTTTTTTCCCCGCTTTCAACATCTTTCAAGATCCTTAAAAAATTTTCTGAAGCGTTTATCACAGTCACTTTTGTTTTAAGATGTTTTTTAAAGCGTTTTTTTATATTCCTGACTTCGTTTTTTCTCATTAAACCGGTATCGATCAAAACACATTTTAGTTTATCGCCAACGGCCAGTCTAAGGATTTCAGCCATGACAGTGGAATCAACTCCTCCGGAAATCGCATGAATAACCTTTTTGTTTTTGGCGATTTGGCGGGTTTCTTTAATAAGGTTTTCAATAATCATTTGAGGCTCCCACTTTTTTTTGGCTTTGCAAATTTTTTCGGCAAAATTCAATAGGATTTTTTTACCATTTTGAGTATGGGAAACTTCCGGATGGAACTGTACAGCATAAATCTTTTTTTTATCGTTAGCCAATACCGCCAATGGGGAGTGTTCGGTTTTGGCAAGCACTGTAAAATCCTTGGGCGCTTTAGCCACCTCGTCTCCATGGCTCATCCATACATTTTTTTTTGTTTTTTTAAAGAAACCCTGGGTTAAAGTATGATCTTTAATTTTAATTAATTCGGCTTTACCATATTCTTTTCGATTTTTGCCTTTTACCACTTTGCCTTTAAAATATTCGGTGATTAATTGCAAGCCATAACAAATCCCTAAAATAGGGATGCCCAGTTCAAAAATAAATTCAGGGGCCCGGGGGGCTTTTGGATCGCTAAGGCTTTCCGGACCGCCGGATAAAATTATTCCTTTGGGATTTGTAGATTTAATTTTTTTAATTGAAACAGAGGAAGGCAAAATTTTAACGAAAATACCCGCATTCCTTATTCTTCTTGCAATTAGTTGAGTGGTTTGGGAGCCAAAGTCAAGAATAATTATTTTATCCAAGTCTTTTGTCTTCATTCTTTCATTTTTTTTCTAATAAAGGCCGGAATCTCTAATTCCTCCTCGTCGTTTTCGCTGGAAGAAGAGTTTTGATTGTTGGAATCATTTTCAGATATTGAAAGATTGTCTTTGTCAGAGGCTGGCGATAAATCATTAAAACTCGTTCCTTGCTGACCTTGAGTTCTTAATCCGGTATCAATGTCTCCGTAGGGAAATTGTCCCGGCGGGTTAGGTAAAGAATCCTCCTGTGGTTTTTGTTGAGAAGGAGGCTTCTTTTCTTGCTTTTCTTGAGTTTTTTGATTTTCTTCCATATCTGATTCGAAACCGGTGGCAATAACAGTGACTTTTAATTCTCCTTTTTTAGCGCTTTCGCTGTTTTCATCAGATACTGCGCCAAATATTACTTTAGCGTTAGAGTCAATATGTTCAGTGATAGTATTGGCCACTTCATGAATTTCTAGCATTCCCATTTCAGGATCTCCTCCAACATTAAATAGAACGCCTTTAGCTCCGTCGATGGACAAATCTAGCAAAGGAGAATTTATAGCTTGCCTGGCTGCTTCTTGAGCTCTATTTTCTCCACTGGCTTTGCCAATTCCCATTAAAGCGGAGCCGGCATCTTTCATAATCGCTTTCACATCGGCAAAGTCGACATTTACAAGGCCGGGAATAGTAATTAAGTCGGAAATACCCTGCACACCTTGTCTTAAAACATCATCCACAATTCCGAAAGCGTTTAAAAGACTGGTTTTTTTATCTATTACTTGAAGAAGTTTATCGTTGGGAATAGTGATTAAAGTGTCAACCCTATCTTTGAGGTTATCCAAGCCTTCTTCAGCTAAAAGAGCTCGTTGAGATCCTTCAAAAGAAAAAGGTTTAGTGACAACAGCAACGGTAAGAGCTCCGGATTCTTTGGCGACTTCAGCTACCACTGAAGAGGCTCCGGTGCCGGTTCCTCCTCCCATTCCGCAAGTTACGAATATCATATCCGCTTCTTTTAGAACTTCTTGGATTTCATCCCGGTTTTCTTCGGCCGCTTGTCTTCCAATTTCCGGATTCATTCCAGCCCCTAGGCCTTTAGTGAGATTTTTTCCAATGTGAATTTTTTCCGGAGCTTTATTATGATGAAGATCTTGAGCATCGGTATTTACGGCAACAAAGTCCACTCCACTCATTTTTGTTTCCATCATTCTATCAATTACATGACCGCCGCTTCCGCCAACCCCAACCACTAATATTCTTGCAATAGTTTCAATGTTTGGTTTTATTTCTGCCATTTAATTTTATAAATTACAATATTATAATATAACTAACTTTTCAAAAATTTAAATCAAATATATTTATATTTTGATTATTTAATTTAAAGTATAGCATATTATTTTTCTAAATCTAGAGTTTTTTAAAATTAGCTTGTCGCTTCTTTTAATTTTGGAAAATGATTTATTTAAATAAATAATATAGAAAAAAGAATTAAACTTAAAAAAACCTTCTGTTTTTTGAAGGCTATCAAACCAATTTGCTACTGTCAACAAGACTGAGTAAGACTTTTAAGTTTTAGGGGAGAAATTCTTTTAACCAGTTTTTTATTTTAGAAACCGAGTCAGCCACTGATTGACTAACCTGCCCCACTCCCGGAATGGAAAGAGAAGAGCTGTGTAAAGAATTATTGCTTTCCAGCCCCCAATAAATCAATCCAACAGCTGTAATAAAGCCGGGTTCATCCACCTTGTCCACAATGCCGCCCATTTCTCTTGGAAATCCGGTTTGAGTTGGTAATTTTAGGATTTCTTTAGCCAAATCCACACAACCTCTTATTTTAGAGGAACCCCCTACAATAACTGCTCCGGCTGGCAGCATCCCATCTCTGTCGATAGTTTTTAATTCTTTGATCACATGTTCAAATATCTCCTCCATTCTGGCTTCAACAATTTCAGCGATATGTTTTCTGGAGGCCACACTTTCTTCGTTTTTATCAAATTTACTTAAGTCAACTTGTTCTTTTTTGGAAATTTCATTGGGCAGGCAAGATCCATATTTTATTTTTATTTCTTCAGCCACTTCTATTGAAGTTCTAAGCCCTATAGCAATATCGTTGGTTATATTATTACCGCCGATGGGGATGATGGCCATGTGCATTAACTCACTTTCTTCGTAAACGGCTATCCCGGTAGTTCCGCCCCCAATATTAATCAAAACCACTCCAAGTTCTCGTTGTCTTTTGGTTAAAGTGGCAATTTGAGAGGCTAAAGGCGATAAAACCAGCTCTTCCACGCTAATTCCGGCTCTATCCAAACATTTATGGATATTTTTTATATGCGGTGTGGATCCTTGAATTACAAGAGACTCTACTTCCAAACGCACTCCGTTCATGCCGATGGGATCTTTAATGTTCTTTTGACTGTCAAGATTGTAGAATCTGGGAATAACATGAATAATCTCTTTGTTGTTGGGTAATGAGATTGCCTGAGCCGCATTGTTTACTCTGGCGATGTCGTCGGCTGTAACTTCTCCGTCAGCTCTTCCAATAGCGATCGCCCCTTTGCTTATTTGACAATTTATATCGTGGCTACCAATGCTTACATAGGCTTTTTCTACCGGAATGCCGGCCATTCGTTCCGCCTGCTCTACAGATTCGTTGATAGAATTAGCGGTTTCTTCAATATCAACCACCAAACCTTTTCTCATTCCAAAGGTATTAGCTTCTCCGATTCCTATAATTTGAGGTTTTTGATCTTCGGCTTCGGGTTTTTGAGCAATAATGGTTCGTACTTTTGATGTCCCGATATCAATTCCGGTGATTGTATTTAATTTGGCCATTATTTTTGTTTTTATTCTTTTAAAATTACATTTATGGCAAGCAAGTTTATTAACGGATGATTCTAATTGATTGGGATTTATCCTTTACCCCCGCCCGCCGGCAGGAGGGAATTTTTATTTCAAAAATAAAACAAACAACTAGCACTACTCATTTATTATTTATTAATAAAGATTTTTTTTAATTTTTAAAATTTACCAAAAAAGGGAAATCGCAGTGCTTGATTTTTAGATTTCTTTATATAAAATCTTAACATATTTCCAAGAAGTGGGCGACTCAGGACTTGAACCTGAGACCTCGTCATTATCAGTGACGCGCTCTAACCAGCTGAGCTAGTCGCCCGTTCCATATATTTTTTAATGCAATTATGCATTTTTTTCATTTTTAAGCTGTCTTTTTTATTATAATGATTAAATCCGGATAAATGAAGCAACCCATGGATTAAAGCACTAATAATCGCCGATCCAAGCTTCCTTTTTGTCTTATTTGATTTTTGTTTAATATATTCGACACTTAAATATATTTCGCCGACACTCGGGGTGTTTTGTTCAATGATGTTTTTTAAAGGATCTTCCTGTTTTTCATAATTAAAACTCAAAACATCGGTAGCTTTGTTGATTTTTCTATACTTACTATTTAGCTTTTTAATCTTATTATTGTCAATAAAAACAATATTTATTTGTTGGGGGCATTTGGGGTTTTTCAGGCATTTAATCAAGGCTTTCTTTAATAAATTTGCATCCAGCTTTTTTTTAAACTTACTTAAAAAACCGTTTTCAACTTCAAAAAAAATTTTTATTTTTATTGTATTTTTTTGTTTAATCTTCACTCAAGATTTTTTAATACCAGATCCTTTATTCTTTCTCCCGAAGCAATTCCTTGAGTTTCTTTAATCGCAACAGGCATTACTTTACCTATATCCTTTTTTTCTTTGGCTTTAGTTTCTTTAATTGCCTGTTTTACTATTTTTTCTAACTTTTCATCGCTTAATTCTTCCGGCAAAAATTCTTTAATGATTTTAGCCTCCTGCTCTTCCTTTTCTTTCAAATCGTCCCTGCCAGCGTTCTGATATTGTTTTATGGAATCCTGACGCCTTTTTAATTGATTTTTTAAAATCGAAACAACCTCCCGGTCATTTAAAGGCTCTTTTTTTTCGATTTCTTTTTCCTTTATAGCGCTTTTTATCATTCTTAAAGTACTTAAAACAACTTGATCTTTATTTTTCATAGCTGCTACAAATTTTTGATCAATTTTTTTTATAAGATTTTTCATTATTTTTCATTATTCTATTGTTTGCCGATTTTTCCGCTTCTAAAGCGGTTTTTTTCATCTTCAAGTCTGCCTAATTTAATCAGTCTTTCCTTTTTCTTTAAAAGCTTAATTCTATGCAACGCCCTTTGCTTTCTTGTTCTTTTATTCATTGTCTTTTTATGATATCGGCGGTCGCGACTTCTTTTTCCTACCCCGCTTTGCTGCCAGCGTCGGCTGAATCTTCTTAAAAGATTTTCTACGGGTTCATTGCCTTTATTTTTAACTTCAACCATTTATAGACACCTCCTATTCTTATTTTAAAAATTATTAAATTAAAATCAAAAATAAGGAATTTATATATCTAAAAAATTTTGCTTGGAAAATTTTCAGATAATCAATTCCCCTAATTTTTAGATTTTACAATCTTGTTGACTGTCACCAATACTAACACAAGAAATCCTAAAAAACAAGAAGCCTCCTTTTCTTTTGAACCAAAACGATTTAGGGGTGTTTTTTAATTTTTTTTACTTGCTTGAAAGTATTTGCCACAATTTGTTTAATTTTTTCCCGGCTTTGTCAATTTCCTGCAATTTTTTCTGGCCGGATATAATGATTTGGTTATTGCTTATTTTTTCATAATTCAATTGAGAGCTAAAATATTTATTGTATATAATCCAACTTGCTATAATGAGCAAAAAAGCCAGGGCGATGAAGATGTTTCTGATCTTTTCTCTGGTTTTATAATCTTTTTGCTCAATTTTTTTATAAATATTTTTTAACATTTAGGGTTTTAAATCTATAAGAAGCTTTTTAAAATACAAACACATCCTGGGTGTAATTAAATTAGTCAAACAATAAATACACTTAAACATACTGTTCACCAACTATTTCAAAAATTTAGCCAAGCTTGTTGGCTGATCAAAGACTATCGGAAAAATTTATTTATTAAAAGCGATCACCTCTGTTTCTTCGGGATTTAGGTTATTAGCGTTTATATTCAATTTTTCAACAGTTTCTTTGGGTTGTTTGCCAAGTTCGTTATAGAATTTTTCCACCTCTTCCAGACCGCTCAATTGCAGGTCTTTTTGGTTAAAGTGCATAGGGATTATTATGGATGGTTCAATTAATTTTACGATTTCCACAGCTTGTTTGGGGTTGATTGTATAAGTTCCTCCCACCGGTATCATTAAAATATCAATGCTTCCAATTTCATCGGCTTGTTTTTGGCTTAAAGTGTGACCTAAATCACCCAGATGACAAACTTTAAGCTTTTCGTTTTCAATTACATAAACCGTGTTTAACCCCCTAGATCGACCTTTTTCTTCGTCATGATAAGTTTGAATTCCCTTAACATTCACTCCTTTGTAAGAATATTCTCCAGGGTTATTAATATAGAAGAATCCTTTATCTAATTCCTTTGTGTAATTATGATCAAAGTGATCGTGAGTGGACAAGACAAGATCAGCCACTCCCTTGGGAGGTTTTAAACCGATACTTTTATCAAAAGGGTCGATATAGATAATTAACTTCTCATCTTTATCGGATTTTGTTTCGATTTTAAAGCACGCATGCCCGATGTAGGAAATTTTCATATTATTTTTTTAAATAGTTAATGCGAATTACCAAATAAATACTTTCCTTTAAAAGGAGAACGCTCTTCCTTTTTAAGGAAGCACTTATAGATAATCTTAAATCTTAATTTCTTTTAATGTATTATAATAAAAAATAACAAAATTTAAAAATTTTTTAAAAAAATAGTATAGTTATTTAATTAATTGGAAGGTTTTTTCCAATCTTGTCAAATTTTTTGGAAAATGATAAAGTACAATAAAGATTTTTCAAAAAAGAAAAATTAACAAAAAATTTCTATATACTGATATTTATAGAAAAAATAAATAAGTTTTATTATTGAAAAATTAAAATGACTGATAAAAAAGAAAATAACAAAGTTGATAAAAAGGATTTGGAAAAGATGGAGTCCTTGAAAAGGATAATTGAGGAAGCTGAAAAGAGCCTATATTCCGCCAGAGCTATGTTGATGAGATTGGAAAATAAAACCGGGGTTAAACAACCTTCCGTAAATAAAAAAACTTATGGAGCCAGCCCTGATGGTAAGGTTATTGAAGGAGTTTTCGATGGGCAGCACATGATCGGTAACGATGGCAAGCAGTATCCAGTACCGGCTAATTATGCCAGTAAATCAAAATTGGTTGAGGGAGACATGCTAAAGTTAACCATTACCGATGACGGAAATTTTGTGTATAAACAAATTGGTCCCGTAGATAGAAAAAGATTGATTGGTATTATAGGAGAGGATGAGTATGGAAATTTTATAATAAACAGCGAGGGTAAAAACTATAAGGTTTTACTTGCCTCAGTTACTTACTATAAAGCTCAGGCAGGAGATGAAGTAACCATTGTTGTTCCCAGAAGCGGCAATCCGGTTTGGTGCTCTATTGAAAATGTTACTAAAAAATCTTTTGAACTGGAATCTGAATCTGATTCAAAAGAAGAAGATCTGGATAAGGATTATAATGAAATTCAGGATCCTTTTTTAAAAAGCGAAGTTGATTCCAATGCGGCAAAAACAGAGGATTTAAAAGAAGGAGAAGAAGTAGAACAAAATGATAACAAAGAAGAGAAAACTAAACCCTCTCAAGATAAAAATGAGATTGGCGATCCTTTTCCTATAAAAAAAGAAGAGATGGACGAAGTAGCCCAAGAATGGACTCCGGAGTTTGAAAAAATACAAAAAGAAGTTCAAGAAGACAAAGAAGCACCGAAAGATCAGAATGGCTCCCAAAACAGTGGAGCTCTTCAAACAAATAAAAAAAGCAAAACCTTGGTCAAGGAAAGTTTACCTGACACCCCAGAGGAAGTTTTAGGAAAGCCCCAAAAAAATTCTGAAAAATAAATTCAATGAAAACAGCAGCCCAGCCTTCAAAGTTTCTTGTGTTTAATCAATTTGGGAAATTTATTGTAACAGGCTTTATAAATACAGCTATTGATTTTACTGTGCTTTATCTTTTAATGGCCATCAGCGGCAAAAACGCCGGGATATATACTTTAATTTTTCCGGCTGTTTCTTTTAGCGTGGCGACCGTTAACAGCTTCTTTTTAAACAGGTATTGGACATTCAAAAGACAAGAAGTTAAGAAGAAGGAAAAGGAACAAAAGGATTTTGGACAATTTTTGCTGGTTACCTTGATTGGACTTTCCATAAATGCTGGTTTGACTTATGTTATTAGCAATAAAATCGAACCCTTTTTAGGCCTTGCTTTTATTCAAAATATATTTGAAAATCCTGACACTAGCCGGGAAATGTGGGTGTTATTCTCTAAAGCTGCAGCTACCGGTTTTTCTTTAATTTGGAACTTTCTGGGCTATAAATTCTGGGTTTTTAAGAAATAGATTTTTCAGTTTATTATTTTCCTATTCTCTTCAAAGTAATAAATTTGTTTTATTAAGTATAGGTTCTGTATTTTTTCCTTTCTCGCTTGTCTTTATTTCAAAGAAAAAACAAACAATTTACACTATTTATTGTTTAGTATTTATATAGCTAAATTTAATGGAAATTCTGTTAAAAATTTAATATTGTTGAAAGATTAATGTTTTGATAGTATTTTTGATAGATTGAAGATTCAAATAAAATTATGAAGCCTGTAATTAACAGAAAAGTTAGATTCCATTATGAAATATTGGAAACCCTGGAAGCGGGGATTGTTTTGACTGGAGCTGAAGTAAAATCCGTAAAAAAAGGACAAGTCGATATTTCCAATGCTTATGTTACAATTAAAAACGATGAGATTTTTTTAATAAACGCCAGCATCCCCAGGTATAAATTCGCACCTGCTGACGAAAGTTATGATCCCACGAGGTCTAGAAAACTTTTATTAAAAAAATCTCAAATTCAGTCGCTAAAAGGTTATTTGACTCAAAAAGGATTGACTTTAACCGCAATAAAGGTATATACTAAACGAAACAAGGTAAAAGTGGAGATTGCCTTGGTTAAGGGAAAAAAGAAGTTTGACAAACGGGAAGATATCAGAAGAAGACAACATGAAAAAGAAATGAGGAATATAAAGTCTTTTTAATCTCACAAAATTTATGGGAGTGACGGGCTTCGAGGATAGATAAGGTAAGTATTGCAAGCCAAGTTTTAAAGATCTTGTAAAAACTTTAAAAATTATAGTCGCAAAACTATTTAATAAGGCTAAGGTTGCAATAGCTAACGCTTTTGCTCCAATGAGCCTTCAAACCGCTACTGCCTAATACGCAGCAGCCATCGATTCAATTGATGCCTAATAGATTGAAATCGGTGTCGTTTATTAGGCGAATCCTTTAAGAGCGTTTCCCTTTTTTAGGAGGATTTTGCAAGGAAACAGAAAAATTCATTTTTTTGCTCAACTTAAGTGAATTTTTCCAAAAATCGGTTGAGCTAAGCTTGTAGAAAATATTTTGCCAAATTTATCCCACGCCGGTTCAACTCCGGCCACTTCCACCTAAGAAGTATTATATTATAAAAAAAGTTAAGAATGCGTTTTAGGGATTCTAAGCAATCTAAGAAAAAGGAACGAATAAATCGTGAAATCAAAGCTCCCAAAGTTAGAGTGATTGACCAGCAGGGCAATCAAATGGGGATTTTTGATATTTCTCAAGCTTTCAGCAGGGCGCAGGAAGAAGGGCTTGATTTGGTGGAGATTGTCCCTAAAGCCCAACCTCCGGTTGTAAAAATTATGGATTATGGTAAATTTCAGTACAATAAGAAAAAGCAGGAGAAGAAAAACAAGGCTAAATCCAAAGAAACTGAGACAAAAGGCATCAGACTCAGTGTAAATATTGAAGAACATGATTTGGAAATTAAAAAGAAAAGAGCAGAGAAATTTTTAAAAAAAGGCAACAAGGTTTCTATAGAAGTTATTTTAAAAGGAAGAGAAAAAATGTTTCGCCAAAGAGCAAAAGAGGTCTTGCAGGAGTTTATAGAAAAAATTGAAGCGCCTATCAGTTTTGACCAAGAGCCCAAAAGTGTTCCCAGAGGGTTTTTAGCGGTTATCAAACCTGATAAATAACAAAAATTTGTACAACGCGTTTTTTCCCAAGACTATCTTTATTATGAGCGTTTTAGAAGACTTTATATTTGGTGCCTACCTTGACCCGAAGGACTTGACGGTCTTTCGCCTTTGGCGGGTAAAAGTTTTTCAAGTGCGAAAAATTGAAAATATAGCCCGGTAATTCAATATAAGATAATAAAATGAAGAAGAATTCAAAAATTATCAGAAAGAGACTGATCATAAAACCTAAGAAAAAAATGGTTTTAAGAAAAAAGACTCACCAAAGTCATTATAATGCCAGTGATTCCGGAGATGAAAGCCGGAAAAAGCGGAATTTTGCTAAATTAAATAGAGATTTAAGCAAAAAAATAATTAATCTAACCAGTTAATATTTTCAGATGAGGGTAAAAAGAGCCAAAAATGCCAGAAAAAAAAGAAAAAAGATCCTAAAAGCCAATAAGGGTTTTTTGGGACTTAGGAAATCCTGTTATAAAAAAGCCAAAGAAGCTTTTATTAAAGCGGGCAAATATTCTTATAGAGACAGAAAAGTTAAGAAAAGACAAATAAGAAGACTGTGGCAGATTAGGATCAACAATGCGGCCAGAGAAAATGATTTAAGTTATTCGAAATTTATTAAAAAACTAAAGGACAATAAGGTGGAACTGGATAGAAAAGTCCTTTCTCAGTTGGCTTGTGATCACAAACAGGTATTTGATAAGATTGTGGAAAAGGTAAAATAGAATACCGTTTTTAACAATTTTATTGTATAATAAAAAGAATAGCCGGACTTTATTTAATTTTTATTTCAAGGAAAAAATAAGTAATTAGTACTACCTAATTGTCTATCCGGGTTTTCAATATCCCCTTGTTTTTTTATTGTTTTTTATAACCCCTATATTAAAGATTTTTGAAATATTTTTTTTGAATTTTTGCTTTTATAAACAAAGCCGGGTAAAATTTAAATTATTAAAGCTTAGGTTTTTGGTAGGTTTTTAATTTTGCTTTTTCTTGGCTTTAATTTTTCAAAGCATAAATTTTCAGACCGTAAGCTACATTATTTTGAAAAAAGGCGTAATTTTTATACAAAATAAAAAGCATAGATGAAACAAAAAGATATCAGGTTTTTCAGCAAAGTTAAAAAACCTCAAGAAGGATTTTCAATTGGGTTGGGGATAATTTATATTTTTTTGTTTTTAACTTTAGCTTTGGTTGTTTTGGGGAGTGTTATTTGGTATTTAAAGCATAAAAACAATGATTTTTACAGAACTTTTAAAAATCAGGAAAATCAAGATAAAAATAAGCTTTATGATGAACTAAATTATATAAATCAAAGATTCGGGTTTTCCCTGCAATTTACTCCGGCCTGGAAAGATTATCAGATAAAAGTGATTTTTCAAGATAAAAATCAGGATAAAAATAAAGAAAGAGAATTTTTTGAAATTAAGTTTTTTCTGCCAAGCAAGGAAGCTAAAAACAGCGACTTGCAAGATTTTTATAATATTTGGTCGATTCTGGCTTTTAAGGTAGAACCACAGGAAAAAGATCAAAAAGAAACCAAAAGCAAAGATCTTGAATTAATCGACAAAGAAAAGCTTGAATCTATCGAAACAGAGTTGGGAGTGGAAAAAATAGGCTCAAATCAAAAATATATGTTTTTTTCCAAGGTCAATAAACCCCTACCAAACGACATCGATCCAAAAGCGCTGGCCGATATTAATTTTATTAAACAAAATTTTAAAACTCTAAAGGCTCAAGAAAACTCAGAAGATAAAGACAACGCGCCTAGCATACCGGATCAGCTTGACGAAAATATTAACCCCAAAGCTTTGGAATCAGTTGAAAAACAGCAAAACTCAAATCAAAAACCGCTTTATAATGTTTCGTTTGCTTCAAAATCCGATTATTTTTTTAATTGTAAATATCATTATTCCTTTTATATTCCTTCAAGTTGGGAAATCCCTGAAGATAGCCATTATGCTTCCAATGTTAAGCTTTATGGCTCTAATATAAATATTGAAATTGAAAGCTTCGAGCTTGAGAAAAATCAAGGATTGGAAGAATTTGCTTTGTCTGAATCCAAGAAAATTTCCGACAGATTAATTTCCAAAAATAAAGTGGACTGGTCAACCAAAGAGGCTTATGTTTTTAAATTCAAAAAGTCAAAAGCTGTATTTTGGATTTTTAATAAAGACAATCAAATCTTTGGACAAAAAATGCTAATATCTTCCAGGAGTTATCAAGGCAATAATGATCTAATTGATAAGATTTTGGGGACTTTGGTGATAAATCAAAATTATTTGGCTCAGTGCAATGAATAGTATAAAATTAAATTTAAATTATTTTGAATTGGCAATTCAATGTTTTCTTTGAAAAGGAGTTGCACTAAAAATTATTTTTTAGTTTCTTAATTTAAGCTAAATTAATTTAATAAAAAAAATGACAATTTTTGGGAAAAAAAATATAGGGATTGATTTGGGCACTGTTAATAGTTTGGTTTCAATTTCCGGAAAAGGGATAGTTTTGGATGAACCCTCGGTGGTTGCTTTATCGGTGGAAGACAATAAAATCTTAGCTATTGGTAAACAAGCCAAAGAAATGATTGGACGGACTCCCGATTTAATTTCGGCAGCTAGACCTATGAAAGACGGAGTGATTGCTGATTTTAGAATAACTGAGGCAATGCTTCGGTATTTTATTGATAAAACCAGCGGTAGAATAAGATTTTTCAAACCGGAAGTTGTTATTTCGATTCCTGCCGGTATAACTTCCACTGAGAAAAGGGCGGTAATTGATGCGGCTATAGAAGCTGGAGCTAAATCAGCCTTTGTGGTAAAAGAACCGATTTTGGCGGCAATCGGCGCCAACATCCCCATAGATTCCTGTTCGGGTAATATGATTGTGGATATCGGCGGAGGGACCACGGAAGTGGCCATGATTTCTTTGGGCGGTGTGGTTGCGGCCAACTCCGCAAGAGTAGGAGGAAACAAGATAGATGAAGCTATAAAAGAGTATATTAGAAAAAGGCATGCTCTTATTATTGGAGATTGGACTGCAGAGCAGGTGAAAATTAAAATCGGCAGTGCAATTGCTATGCAAAAGCCAAAATCCATGGAAATCAAGGGTAGAGATTTAATGGCAGGGCTTCCTAAGATTATAAGTATTCAAACCAATGAAATCGTGGAAGCTATTACAGATGAATTAAGAGAAATAGTACTTGCCATAAAAAAAGTTCTCCAGCAGATCCCGCCTGAATTGTCCGCAGATATAATTGATAAAGGCATGGTTTTATCCGGTGGAGGCTCAATGCTTAGAAACATTGATCAATTAATTTCTCGTTCAGTTGGGGTGCCTTGTTATCTGGCCGATGAACCTTTGCTTTGTGTATCTAAGGGGATAAATTTGGTTTTAGACAATCTGGAAATGTATAAAACCAGTATTATTACCAGATAAAAGAAGCTTTTGGGATTACACTTTTAAAAGAATCCGGCCATATTGTCTTTAATTTTTACTTCTAGCTTTAATTTTAAAGAGACTTGCTTTTATGATTATCGGAATAGATGCTTCAAGAGCTTTTATGAAAAATAAAACCGGCATTGGTCAATACGCTTTTGAATTATTGGAGGCTTTAATAAATAATAATGGATTGCTTTTGGATCACCAAATGATTGTTTTTGTTAAAAAAAATCAAAGGATTCCTGAAAAATTTAAAAATAAGCTTCCTGGAAATTGGAAGATCAAGAAAGTGCCTTCCCTGGCTTTTTTGTGGAGTCAGCTGGCATTGCCTTACAGTCTTTTGCAAAATAAACTAAATCTATTAATAATTCCAAGTCACGCTTTGCCTTTAATTTTTGCCTTTAATTTTTGTAAAAAGCTTTTTAAAGATATTAAAAAAGTTTATGTTCTACATGGTTTGGAAATTAAAAAAATCCCTTGGGCTTATGGGTTTGTGTCGAAAAAACTAAACGGTTATTTGATTAAAAATAGTATAAAAAACTCCGATTTAATGATATGTGTTTCTCAAACCACCAAAAAAGACGCGTACCGGTTTTTTAAATTTAACGCAAAAAGTCAGGTTATTTTTCAGGGGGCAAAACAAGGAAAAGTTCGGATTAAAAAAATTGAAAAAAAATACAAAAAGTTTAAAAACCAAGATTATATTTTATCCATTGGGACTTTGGAAAAAAGAAAAAATATTGAAAATTTAATTTTGGCCTTTCAATTTCTAAAGCGAAAAAATAAAAATTTAAGACTTCTTTTGATTGGGCCTAAAGGTTATGGTTATAATGAAATTAAACGACGAATAAATGCTTTTAAGGGAGATGTTTTGGAATTAGGGTATGTTGAAGAAAATGCTAAAAATTATCTGTTAAAGAATGCCAAGTGCCTTGCCTGTGTCAGTTGGGCAGAGGGCTTTGGAAGACCGGTTTTGGAGGCTTTAAAATTTAATGTTCCGGTAGTGGCTTCCAATATAGATGTTTTTAAGGAATTATTTAAGGATAAAGCAATTTTATGTGATCCCAATAATTATTTAGATATAGCCAAGAAAATTCAAATATGCTTGAATGAAAAAATAAGAAAAAAAATTGTTTTAAAGAATAAAAAAAAATTGATTTTAATTAAAAACAAGTTTGACTGGGATAAAATCGCCAAAAAAATGATAAAGGGATGGACCCATTTTGACAAACCGTGATTTTGGTGTATTTTATTTAAAATATAGGGGCTAAAAAGTTAGTAATTTTTTATTAACTATGGGTAGCGGTAATTTTTCCTTGTCTTTAGAAATAAGCTCAAGCAATAGCACTGCCCGATAAAATAGTGTCTAAATTCAAATAATTGAATCAGTTTTTATAATTTATTAAGTATCACTCTATGTCAGACGACAACAAAGTAAACAAATATCTTACCAAAGAAGGGTTGCAAAAAATCAAAAAAGAACTTGAGGAAAGAAAAGGTCCCATCAGAAGGGGTATAGCTCTGGCCATAAAGGAGGCGAAAGAACAGGGCGATTTAAGCGAAAATGCCGAATATGCGGAAGCCAAAGCCAGAGAGGTGGAAAACGAAAAAAGGATTTCGGAGCTGGAGTCCATTTTTAAAAACTCCGTAGTGGTTAAAAGAGACAGTAAAAGTAAAAAGGTGGGGATTGGCAGTGTGGTGCGACTTGTATCTGACAAAAACATTGAAAGAATTTTTTATATAGTGGGCAGCGATGAAGCTGATCCAACCCTAAATAAGATTTCCAATGAATCTCCGATAGGCTCGGCTTTAATGCATAAAATGCCTGGAGATAAAATAAGCGTTGAGGTTCCGGGTGGTAATATTAATTACGAGATACTCAGTGTTGAAAACAAGTGATTTCTCAAGGATGATTTATGAGAAAGGAATTACGCGTTTGATTTTTTTTAAAGACTCGCGGTTTTTCAGATGCCCCCCCCTAAATATTGCGAGATTTTTTTATAAATAAAATAAATGGATAAAAAAATTGCTTTAATAAAATTTGGAGGATCGGTGATGACTCCCAATTTACCGGATAAAGACTACATTAAAAAATTTATAGATTTTATTGAGCGACTTAGGGAGCAATACCGTCTCATTTTGGTCGCAGGAGGAGGGGGAATAAACAAAAAATACAATAAGCTAGCCAAACAGATCAATCCAAAAATTTCTAATAAAAATCTTGACTGGATTGGGATTTACGCCACCAGATTAAACGCAAGAACGCTTATCAGTGTTTTTGGGGATCAATGTTATCCCAGGGTGATTTCTAATCCAATCCAAAAAATTGAATGGAAGCAGGATTTATTGGTCGGCGCCGGTTGGAAACCGGGCTGGTCCACCGATTATTGCTCCCTGCTTTTGGCGGATAATCTTAAAGCTGATAAAATAATTATTGCCACTAACACGGACTATGTTTTTGATAAGGACCCCAATGAATTTTTAGATGCCAAACCTTTGGAGAAAATCAGTTGGGATGATTTAAGATCAATGGTGGGGGACGAATGGACACCCAGAATGCATATTCCTCTTGATCCTTCAGCGATTAGATTCGGCCAAAAAAACAAATATCAAGTTATTAGTTTAAACGGCAGGAATTTGGAAAATATGGAAAAAGCGATTTTAGGTAAGGATTTTATCGGTACAGTTATCGGGACTTAAAATAAGATTTTATCGGTACAGTTTATTTTTAAAACTTTGGGGAGAATAATCAATTATTATGATAACCACATTTGACGAAGCTGTAAGTTTAATTTTAACCTGGTTTGGTTCCGCCTTGGGGTTTCTTGCTTTTTGTATTTTTATTCGGGCTGTTTTAGGTTATTATATTGCCGCGGCCGAGGAAACAAAGCTAAGAAAATATAGAAAAATGATATATTATACGGGGCTTGTTTTTATTATTTCAATCGGTTTGGTTTATATGGGGTGGATTTTAAAGGGTTAAAGTTTTTTCAAGGCCTTAAAAATCGCATAAACGGAAATTTTTAACTATTTTGAATTAAAAAATTAAAGTTAATTGATTATTGCCAAGTTTTTCTATTTGAGAAAAAATTTAATTCCCTAATTCAAAATAATTAATTAAATATTTAAATGATTAAAAAAGCCATTATTCTAGTTGCCGGCTATGGAACAAGATTTTTGCCGGCCACTAAAAATATGCCCAAAGAAATGCTGCCGGTTGTTGATAAACCGGTTATTCAGTATTTAGTTGAGGAAGCTGTTCAAGCTGGAATTGAAGAGATTATTTTTGTTACAGGAAGAGGTAAAAGGTCGATAGAAGATCATTTTGATAAATCTTTTGAACTGGAATATAATTTGGTGGAAAAAAACAAGCAAAAAATGCTTGAGGATGTCAGAAACATTTCTCATTTGGCTAAATTCGCTTATGTCAGGCAGCCAGAACCCAAAGGCGATGGAGACGCCTTATTGCGGGCCAGACATTTGGTTGGCGATGAACCGGTTGCGGTTTTATTCGGCGACGACATAATCGATTCCGAAGTTCCGGCTATAAAACAGCTTATGAAGGTATATGAAAAATATAAAGATCCGGTGATTTGTTTGGAGGAGGTTCCTTATGATAAAGTTGATCAATACGGAATAATTGGTGGTGTTGAACTTTCCCGCGATGTTTATGAAATTCAAAAATTTATCGAAAAGCCTGAAATTTCCAAAGCACCTTCCAATTTGGGGGTAGTGGGTAAATACATTATAACTCCAGAGGTTTTTGACTCTATATTAAAGGGAGATCCCTCCCAAGATGGTGAATTAAGATTGGCTGACGGCTTTATTGAAATGTTAAAAACAAAACCTTTGTACGGTTGCAGATTTCAAGGAAAAAGATTTGATTGCGGCTCAAAACTGGGCTTTTTGAAAGCAACTGTGGAATTCGGCCTAAAGCACGAGGAAACTAAAGGAAAATTTAGAGACTACCTTCAAGATTTATTCAAGGAAAAGTTTTAAGAGTTTTCTTTTATGCAAGACAAAGCGACTGAAAAGCCAAAGATTATTTATCAAGATAAAGATATTATTGTAATAGATAAGCTCCAGGGGCTTCAAGTTCATTGGGATAATAAAAACAAATCCAATACTCTTGTTGACTGGCTGATTAAGGAATATCCCGGGATAAAAAAAGTAGGCGAGGATCCTCTGCGTCCAGGTATTGTTCACCGGCTGGATAAAGATACCGGGGGATTAATGTTGTTGGTAAAGAATCAAAAAGCTTTTTTCTATTACAAAAATTTGTTTAAAAAACGCAAAGTAAAAAAAATTTATTGGACATTAGTTCATGGCAATATTTCTAAAGATAGCGGCTCAATCAAGGCTTCAATTGGAAATTCTTACAATAATACGGTTAAAAGATCTTGCGCCGCTTATGCCAAAAATAAAAAAGAGGCTCTGACTTTTTACAAGGTTTTAAAAAGATTTAAACAAATTGAGTCCAAAAGCAAAGTTCATTATTATTGCCTTTGCCAGGTTAACTTGAAAACCGGCAGGACACATCAAATCAGAGTTCATTTTCATCATTTAGGTCATCCGGTTGTGGGAGACAAACTTTATAAATTTAAAAGAAAGAAAATTCCTGAAAATTTAAAAAATATTTTTCTGATTTCTAAAAAGCTGGAATTTCAAGACAGAAAAGGCGTTTCAAGATCTTTTGAGATAAGGATTAGTGACGATTTGAAAGCGGTTTTAGAGTCTTTGGAGGAAAAATAATCGGTTTTGAATTTAAATATTCCATCAGAACAGAAACTTGAAAAAGTCGAGTTAAGACTTGACAAAATTAGTTAAAAATGATAAATTATCAAGTTAAATAAAATTGTACATCAAGTTTTCAGTTTTCTTAATGATTAGTTCTAATGGCATGTTTAACCACTAAATAATCAATTTTATGAAATCAGTAAAGTTTTTTTCTTCAATCAGCAAAGTTTTTAGAAACAACAAGCTTTCCAATTTTAAAAAGGCAGCTTTATTTTTCTTGATCTCAGCGATAGTACTGGTTGTTAATGCAAAATTTTCTCTAGCCAGCGCTTGTATTCAAGAACTCAGCGACACAGACAAAGCCGAAAAAATAAAAGCTGATCCAGCCAACAAAGATCTTAAAAGCGGTTGGGTGGATTGCGGCGACTGTAAAGTTTATGTTGATGATGACGCCAAAGGAAAAAAGGACGGAACCAAAGACCATCCTTTTAAAAGCATTCAAAAAGCTATTGATATAGCCAAACATCATGATTGCAAAAATGTTTTTATCAAAGAAGGTTATTATAAACAAAACAATATTGAGCTTTGGGAGGACATTAAAATTACCAGCCCCGGAAGAGATAAAGTGATTATTGACGGTAATGATAAAGACGAAGATGTGATAAAAATGTACGATGATACCAAATTACAGAATGTTACCATCAAGGGTGGAAAGAATGGAGTAGAAATAAAAGGCAATGCGAAAACTTTAATTTGGGATAGTATTATAAAAAACAACAAAAGGGATGGAGTAAACATTGAAAGATCCGAAGCTTCTTACGAGCATAAAGTTAATATTCATAAAACTAAAATTTATAATAACGGTTGGAATGGAATTTTTAGCGAAAAAAAGAGATTTTATCTGGAAGACAACGAAATTTATAACAACGGGTGGGATGGTGTAGAATTTCAGCAAGGCTCCAAAGGTTCTATTAAGCGTACCACCTTTAAAGATAATGAAGGTCTTGGTCTTAGATTAACTATTGACAAAAGCAGTATTACCATCGATGACTGTACTTTTAAAGATAATGATAAAAGCGGTTTGGAAGTCAGAAGAAAAGATCAGGGAGGTTATCTTAAAATAAGAAACGAAACCAAATTTTATAAAAACGATAAATATGGAATTGTGAGACTGGTTGAAGAAGAGATTATCCAAAATAAGTGGGATGATTCAGTCAAAATTAATAGCGATACCAAGTTCTGGGATAATGATTACGGCGACATATCGCATTTGATAGAAGTTTAAATTTTTCTGTGACCGGCACAATAATGTTAGTAATTTCCTGGAATTGACTTTTTGAAAAATAAGAACCTGTCTCACCAGTCGCTAATAACAAGGATAAAACAATCTAGTATTCAATTGTTTAAGATTGAATTCATTAATAAGAGAGGGCCCTTTCAAGGGTCCTCTTGCTTTTTAAAAAAAAATTTAAGATAATACAATTTAATAAACAAAGAAGTTTTCTTTTTTTAAACACTGAAGTTTAGAAAAACTCAAAAAAATAATAAGGAAAAAGGTCAATGTTGCTCTTTTCTCTCGACTTTTTTAATTATTAAAAACAAACAAATGTTTGATACAGGCAATACAGCGTTTATGCTGGTGGCAACCAGTTTGGTTATGCTTATGACCCCTGGCCTGGCTTTTTTTTACGGCGGTCTGGTGTCGAGAAAAAATGTGCTTACCATTATGGCTCAGAGCTTTATCTCCATGGGGGTAACTTCCGCCCTTTGGTTTATTGTGGGTTATTCACTGTGTTTTAGTGGCGATATTGGAGGGATAATCGGTAATTTAGACATGATGTTTTTAAAGGGGGTGGGGATTAATGATGTTTTAAGCAAGGACAATAACATACCCTTACTGGTTTTTGTAGCTTATCAGATGATGTTTGCTATAATCACGCCGGCTTTGATTACCGGAGCTTTCGCTAATAGAATAAGGTTTAAAGCTTACCTTATTTTCTTAATTTCCTGGCTGCTTTTAGTTTATTTTCCGATTTGTCACATGGCTTGGGGAGGTGGTTTGTTTCAGCAATGGGGAGTTATCGATTTTGCCGGAGGAACGGTAGTTCACTGTACCGCCGGTTTTGCCGCTTTGGCCGCGGTATTTTTTATCGGTAAAAGAAAAAAGATTGACGGTTATCACAGTGTGCCTTTAGTGGCTTTAGGAACCGCTTTGCTTTGGTTTGGTTGGTATGGTTTTAATGCCGGAAGCGAATTACAGGTGGATTCTATTACTGGTTTGGCTTTTATTAATACCGATATCGCTGCTTCGATTTCCGGGTTGACTTGGCTTTTAATGGCTTGGTTAAGGAAGAAAAAACCCAGTTTAATCGGTTATTTAACCGGGGCGGTGGCCGGTTTGGTGGCTATTACTCCGGCAGCCGGATTTGTATCTATTAAAAGCGCCTTTTTAATCGGAATTGCTTCAGGAGTGGTCTGTTATCTGGCGGTTTTATATAAGGAGAAAAAGGGCTGGGATGACGCTTTGGATGTTTGGGGAGTGCATGGTATAGGAGGCGCGGTTGGTGTGCTTATGTTGGGTTTATTGGCTTCGACCAAAGTCAATCCCGGGGGAGCAGACGGTTTGTTTTTTGGCGGTGGAGAATTTTTCGTTAAGGAGGTTCTTTCTCTGGTTATTGCTGCCACTTACGCTTTTATCTTTACTTATTTTATGTTATTTATAATCAGCAAAATCACTAAGGTAAAAACAAGTGAAGCCGAAGAGGAATTGGGACTTGATGAAAGCATTCATGGAGAAGAAGCTTATAAGGACATAGTTTAACCAAGTTCCACTGATTTTACAAAAATAAAGTAAAAAATCCCTTTGAAGGGATTTTTTACTTTAGGCTAATGCTGATCTGGCAGCTTTACAAGATAGATAAGTAACAGTTTTATTTACACAAACTATTACAAGCAATTCCGTCATTGTCGCCGTCTCTTTGTTTACAACCGCATTTTTCCAGCTGAAATTGAGCTTCATCGCAGTTTTGCATCTGAGAACATAATTTAGAGCAATCACAGATAAAATTGGAATTGTTTTTAATTTGGTTTGAAGTTTGAGAGGAGCTTGTAGCAGAGTCTTGTTTAGATTGGTCAGAGTTTTGTTTAGCAGCCTGAGTCGTATTCCCTTTACATTTATCGCCCCAAAGACCTCTTTTATTTTTTCTGGCTTGCTTTTGAGCGGTTTTAAACTGATTTTGGTATTTATAGGGAATGTTGTAGGTATATTCGTGGGCAAATCCTTGTTCGATCATAAGTTTATTGTATAAAGTGCCATCTTCTAGGTAAACATATCTTAAAAGTCGATTATATTTATCGCGGTCCCCTTGGGAAGGATCTTTTTCCAGCCTGACTTTTTTGTTTGCCAAAAGTTCCTTAGCTTTGTTGGATGCTTCTTTGCCAAAGCATTGTACCGGTTTTCTGGGATCTACGGTTTCCGGAGTGTCTAGGCCGATCATTCTGATTTTTTCCTGCCTGCCTTTAATGTTTACGGTAATTGTATCTCCGTCCACCACTTTTAAAACCGGATAAAATTCTTGATTGGTTTTTGGATTTTTAGCGGGAGATGTTTCAGTCGCAACAGGAAAGTCAATGTCTGCGACAAGATTTTTCTGTAGCTTTTGATCAGAGCAACCAAAAAATAAAGCTATCAAAAAAAATAAACCGATAATTTGTTTTTTCATTTTTATTTGCTTTAAGATTTCTTTGGTTTTTTTAATTTTTTGGCGCGCCCGGCAGGAGTCGAACCTACAACCCCTTGGTCCGAAGCCAAGTGCTCTATCCATTGAGCTACGGGCGCGGTTTTGTTTTTAAAATCCTAAAGGAAGCTTTGAATAATAAATAAACTACTGCGTTTTTAAAAAATGGGAATTTTGCAACACTCTCTTATTCTTCCCGCTTCCCTAAAAGGAAAATATCATTTTTAAGATAAAAAAACAATTTTTATTTAAATTAAATTTATGTTAAATTATGGTTAAGGCTATCCTAGATTGACCAGTTAAGGCCAACACAGTCAATTATTATTTTTATATTTAAAACCAACTCATTAAACCAATTTAAGCCCCTAAATTAAAATTGGGTGATATTTCAACTCCCTTAATTTGTTTGGTGTTTTAAGATAAGTTAGTTTACCTGGAAAAAATTGGTAAGTTTGGTTTTTTTATAAAATTAAGACGGCTTTTACTAATTTTTTAGGGCAGATTTATTTTGGGATCTGTCTTTTTAAATAAGTTTGACCCTGTTTTTTGTTTTTAATTGATCAAGATAATTGAATAAAAATGAAAAGAGCAATGGTTATCGGTTCTGTAGTTTATGATGAAATTTTTACCATAGAGGAGGTAATAAAAAATGAAATTCCCTTAAAAAAGGGCAAGATTGAAAATTTGAATTTAATGTTTAACGCCAGAGAAAAAATCAAACGCTACGGGGGAGTGGGCGGTAATATCGCTTACGGATTAGCTGTTCAAAATCAAAAACCGCTTTTGCTAAGCGCGGCTGGGCAGGATTTTTTTTACGATTATGGCCCCTATTTAAAAAAATTGAATGTTGATTTAAGAATAATGAAAGGCCCGAAAAATTCTCATACCGCCACTTTTTATAGCATAAGCGACCAAAACAAAGAGCAAATCGGCATTTTTCAACCCAATATTTATAAGAAATATGTTGATAAAATAGAGCTTTTGGATTTAGTAGATAAAAAAGAATTAAAAGCGATAAAGGTGGTGATTTTTTCCCCCGGAACCGGTCCTAGCACCCAAAAACATTTTAAGCAGTTTGCACAATTCGGTAATACTAAAGCCATAAAAATATTGGATCCCGGTCAATCTTTATCAACCACTTTTACCAGAGAAATTTTTGAAAAAATACTTCCCGAAACCGATATTCTAATCGGCAATCAAATTGAAATAAATCAAATGAGTTGTTTGTATAATTTGAATTTAAGAGATATTTTAAATTTAGGCGCTAAATTTATTATTGAAACCAGAGGAATAAAAGGCTCTATGATTTATACTAAAGAAAAAGCTTATCCAATCCCCGCTTATCCGGCTAAGAAATTCAAAGAAGCAACCGGAGCCGGGGATGCTTTTAGGGCCGGCTTGATAAAAGCGCTTTTGGCGGGTCAGGATATTAAAGATTCAGCTTTGCTGGGAGCCAAAGTTGCAGCCAAAAGTGTGGAATTTATAGGAGCGCAGGGTTATAAATTTTAAAAATCAAACATGAAAAAAAAGGATTATAAAATCAAAGACCTTAGTTTAGCCGGATTCGGAAGAAAGGAGATTGATCTGGCTGAAAAGGAAATGCCCGGGTTAATGGCAATTAGAAAAAAATATAAAAGCAAAAAACCTCTTAAAAACGCTCGCATCACCGGTTCTTTGCATATGACTATTCAAACGGCGGTTTTAATAGAAACTTTGAAAGAGTTGGGAGCCCAGGTTAGGTGGTCGAGTTGTAACATATTTTCCACTCAGGATCACGCAGCAGCAGCCATGGTAGATAAAAATGTCCCTGTTTTTGCCTGGAAAGGGCAAAATCTAAGACAGTATTGGTGGTGTTTAAAAAAGGCTTTTGAATTTGAAAAAGGGAAAGGACCTAATTTAATTGTCGATGATGGAGGAGATGCTACTTTGATGGTGCACAAAGGGGTTGAAATTGAAAAAAATCCCGAAATTTTAAAAACCGATATTTCCGCAGAAAGCCAGGATTATCAGGAATTAATAAGAATTTTAAAAAAAACCTACCAACAAGATAAAAATTATTGGACAAAAATAGCAAGTGAAATTTACGGAGTTTCCGAGGAAACCACTACCGGCGTTGGAAGACTCTATCAACTTCATAAAAAGGGGAAATTGCTATTCCCGGCCATTAATGTTAATGATTCGGTCACTAAATCCAAATTTGACAATCTTTATGGCTGTAGAGAAAGTTTGGCTGACGGTATAAAAAGAGCCACTGATATTATGATAGCCGGTAAAGTATCGGTTGTATGCGGTTATGGTGATGTTGGTAAAGGCTCGGCTCAATCTATGAGGGGTTTTGGTTCCAGGGTGGTTGTTACTGAAATTGATCCGATAAACGCCCTGCAAGCCGCAATGGAGGGCTATGAGGTCAAAACGGTTGAGGATAGTTTAAAAATTGCCGACATCTACATTACGGCAACCGGAAACAAAGATGTAATTACTTTGGAACATATGCAAAAGATGAAGGATGGATCTATTGTTTGTAATATTGGGCATTTTGATAATGAAATTCAAGTTGATGAATTGAATAATTTTCCCAAAATTAAAAAGATAAATATTAAACCTCAGGTGGACAGATATATTTTTCCTGATGGGCATTCCATAATTCTTTTAGCCGAAGGCAGATTGGTTAATCTTGGCTGTGCCACCGGGCATCCTTCTTTTGTGATGAGCAATTCTTTTTCCAATCAGGTTTTAGCTCAAATGGATCTTTGGCAGCGCTCAAAAGAGCCGGGAGTTTATTTTTTGAGTAAAAAATTGGATGAAGAGGTGGCCCGTTACCACTTACCTTCTTTAGGGGTTAAGTTAACAGCTCTTACTAAAAATCAGGCTGATTATTTAGGTGTTCCTATCAAGGGTCCTTATAAATCCAGTCATTATCGTTATTAATTCTTAAATTTTTAGCTTAAATCAATGTCAGAAAATAATTTGGAGAAATTTTTAGAAGGAAGACATAAAAAAATTCCTAATTTTAAGGAGAAATTAGCAGCAGGGATATATATTTTTATTTATTTAGATGATGGGGTAACAAGACAAATATTTAGACATAAATTAAAAAAAA
>WJJL01000009.1 GCA_014729725.1 Candidatus Moraniibacteriota bacterium
CCCATGCCCCAAAGAATGAATAAAGCCTTGTTTATTTTCAGTTTTATAGCCCATTTTTGTTAACAATTCTGTCGCTTTTTGGTGTAAAAAACTACATTCAACCCCTGGTTTAATGAGCTTTATCAAATTTTCTTGAGTCTTTTTCAAAGCCTCGAATATTCGCTTTATTTTTTCGCTAGGCCTACCCTTTACAAAGGTCCGAGTCATGTCAGCATAGTAAAAATTCTTTTTAGAATAAGGAAACAAATCGCAAACGATCGGGGTATTCGGATAAATCATACCACTGCCTGAATGATGAGGAATAGAACTTTGTTTCCCCGAAGCAATTATTAAACCATGAGTATTATTTAAATCCAAATCAATAAATAACTTTTCCACCATTTTCTTTAAACCCTGGCTGGTCAAAATTTTATTTTTATCTAACAATAATTTGCCGTTCTCCATCCGACTCCGCTTTAAAACCTGCTTAATCAAATCAAAGCCTTGGTTATTTAATTTGAGGTTTTTTTCAATATTTTCAATTTCTTGTTGATTTTTTATAGCCCGTTTATCAAAAATTTCAGCCTTGGGTTTAATGATAAACCCTTTTGTTCTTAGATAATCTGCGGTCTTGACGCTAAAATTTTCATTTACGCTAATTTCTTTTTCTTCACGCAGAATTGATTTCAATATCAAAAAAGCTAAATTATGAGCTTTTAGAACTTTTTTGTATCTTTGTTTCTTTAAAATATCCTCAATGGAAATCGCCTTTAAGTTATTTTTTTTATTTTTTAAAAACTTAAATATTTTATAATTTCTATTATCAAAAAAAACATATTCTCGAGTTTGTTTTTTTAAATAATAAAAATCATCCTGAATTTTTAATCCGGTCGCGTAATAAATATCTTTATTATTTTCTACATTGCCATAAAGAAGTAAAGGCATTTTAATCTTTCTCCATGATCTTTTTTCTTTGCTTCCAAAAAATATAAACACTCCCCCCTGCTATTAGCAAAATCGCTCCAACCAAAGGAATAATCCAAATATATTCAATTGGCTTGTTTTCACTTTTTGAGTCTTGTTTGACCGCTGGTTTTTTCAAACCCTGTTCGCTTTCTAATTGTTCCTTGCTTTTCGCGAATCTGCTCACATCCACCGAAAGCGCTAATTCATCAGTTTTAGCGTCGTAGATGTTGAGTTTTTGAGCTTGGGGATGGTAGGGGATGGTAGGTTGGACTTCCATTTCTTCAATTTCTTCGGAATAACTAAAAGGTTCGTCATTTTCATCAAATCCATCGTAAAAAGCTAAAGGTATCCATTCTCCTAAATAATATCTATCCGATTTATTTTTAAATTGAATAAAACTTTTACTTTCATCAGAAATCTTAGCATAAAATTGAGACCCTTCTCCCGTATCATAAATTTTATTCATATAACCTATTGAAATAAAATCAAAATTTGAAGTATCAGGGTTAATATGAATCTTTTTTTCACTTGGTTTATAAATTAAAGATAGAACATAATATTCATTTTCTATTTCATTGGTTTGAGCTCGAGCAAAATTAATATTAAATAATACAAATAATATAAGTACAATATTTATTGACATATATATAATTATCTTCATTGTTGTTTTTCTCTTAGTGTTGTTAATATTTTTTAAGTCTTTCTTCATACAAAGCTTGACCCACAGAACCAAATGATAAGGATTTATGAAAACCAAAGCTCGTCATATTTTGAAAAAACATAATACCATTGCCTTGACTCCGATACCAATAATAGCCTTGGCTGTCATAATCAGGGATTAAAGCGCAACCTAAATAAACCTTAAAAACATAATTAGGCGTGTCTTTACAAACCCTTTGCTCAAAGTTATATTTCTCGCCCTCGGGCACATCATTACAATTACAAATAAACTTTTCTTTCTTTTCCGGGTCTTTAATTACCGAATTAAAGTATTTGCATGCTTCTGCTTTTCTTTCGGCTTCAAAAAACTTTTCAAGATTGGATTGGGAACTACAAATTTGTAACCGGTCATCGCTATTTGGATATTTTTTTATTAAGCTGGAGTAATCCATACAAGTTTCAATAAAATCTTGATTGTTTTCTGGTCCTTTTTGTGATAACTTTTCTTCGTCTAATACTTCTTGTGTAAGCTCTAATCCATATTTGTTTAATTCTTCTTGGTATGCTTTTAGTTTATTTGGGTTAATACCTTTTTCAAATGTACGATTATAAACCCAAAAAGCATCTTTTATTAAACCACGATAATTTTTTGTATTTTTTTGAAGATTCACCAAAAATTCAAATCCCTCCTCATAAGGAAACTTATCTAATTTTGCGGTTCTAGCCCAATCAATAAGGTCATCTAAGGAATACATCAAAGAATAAAAATATTGAGCCCGATTACTTCTTATTAAAAATTTCTGATCAACAAATTCAACAAAAGCATTTCTATCCATTTTACTAAATAAAAAATGTTCTTCATACTTACCTGCGTCGTATTTAGTTATCATTATCTCTCTAAATAAAACTTCAACCCAGTGCCTATGAAGAGCAGCTCTATTGTTTTCAAGACTCGAGTGTACTGAATAATTTTCTTTTAACCACTGCATTTCTTGGAACATTTCCCTTAAGGTTGGGTTACTTTTATCAAACTCGATACCCCATCTGTTTTTTGCTTTATCTATAGCAACAAGCTCGAGTCTCGCTAATTGATCTAGTTCTCTTGTGTTATAAAACATTGTTTGTATATCTATATAAGAAGGAGGAGTGTTTGCTGACAAATGAGTGTGGTAAACATATATTTTTTTTAAATTCGGGCTTTCATCAAAAGCATCCTGAATTTTATTTTCTAGCTCAGCGTAAGAAATTGAATCACTACGTCCCCTTCCAGAGTGTTTTTCTTTAACTCCATCATTATCTTTAACTAAAATTGAATATATTTCATCGCTACTATTATTGTTATGTTCAAGCATTTTTCTCTCTGTTTCTTTTATTAAATCTTTTTCTTCTATTCCTCTCTTTTCTATTCCTCTCTTTTTAATCGCTGCGCAGTTTCTTGAATTGCTTGAATTGGATAAGCTTTGAGCTCTACCGCCACTACCTCCTTGTCCATATTTGTCAGTACTGTTAAGATAATATTCATCTAATAATAATCCTTCACAATGACCTAATTCATGAACAATAGCTAGTGCGAGCCCTCCCTTCGCTTTATTGTAATGGGCCGCAAGACTATGATTCATAAAAATAACCGAATCATTAAAAAAAGTAAATGCGACCCTATTACCAGAATGTCTAGTTAAATTAACCACTATCCCATTCCCTTTGCTCTTACAAGCATTTTCTCCAATTTTATTAGATCTCCACAATGTATAATTTTTTAAAGTTACCGGATAATAACTATCCTGTAAGACTAAGGAATATTCTTCTTCAGTCTTTTTCTTAAATTCCTCCTCATGCCCTTTCCAATCTTCTTGAGGGACAATAATTATTGGTCTTCTTCCATCAAAATTTTCCAGCCCTTGGGGCTTTATTGCTTCACAATCTTTATTCTTGTTTTCGCCTATCATCTCAAAAACCTTTGGTTTTGTATCAAGTATAATTTCGGTTTTTTTAGAAATTAAAATAATATCATATTTACCTTCTTCCATTTTTTGATCATAATCGAAGCTGGATAATAGTCTTCCATCACTATAAAAATAAGATTTTCCTTTACTTTTAAATTCCAAATCTCCCTTCTTTAATACCATTTGTACATTTTCTTTAAAAATATCTAAACCTTCTCCGAAATTACTATTTAGTTTTTCTAAATCCAAGCAAAGCATAATAAGAAATTGGTTTTTTGTTTTAATTTCATCAATTTTCTTTTTTTTAGGGTTTGGGGCTCCTTTTATCAAACCATCCATGAAAGCGGCGTTTACGCTTGGGATCAATTCTGAAAAAATATTTGAAGATTTTGGATAAGCCTTTGCTGAAGGATCAAAACCGCAATAAGACGGCATTACGTCCACATCCACTATATTATTGTACTCTTTATAAGTTACAATTATTTGTGTGCTTTTCGGCTCATTAATTTGAGCAAAGGAGGCTTTTTTTATTTTGTTTTCAGTTACCTCAATCAACTCCTCATCATAACCACTGAGACTTGCTTCCGCGGTAACGTTTCTTTTTCCCGCCGCCTTTGCGGTTTTTGTTAAACTGAATTCGGGTTTTTGGACTTTTGCCACCTCCTCTCCTGGCTCAAAATAAACATTAAGGCTAATGGTTTCACCTGGATCTAAAATTATGACTCTTTCTGGATCGGTGGTTAGATTACCGGAAGTGTCGATTTGTTCTCCTCCTTGAGTTGGTTCTACTTTTTGATTTTGTTGCGCAACTGTAGTTGGTTCGGTTTCAGAGGTTGGTTCGGTTTCAGAGGTTGGTTCGGTTTCGGAGGTTGGTTCGGTTTCAGGACAATATTGGTCTTCCGGCGCTTGAATTACGCCGATAAAATTAGTGTTGGTACAATAAGTATCAATATCTATTTCTTGAACCACCTTGGTTCTATCTATTGCAACGCCGGAAAGATTTTTTCCTATTTTTAAAGTTGCCATTTTGCCATCACCAATATAAATCCCGGCTGGGATTTGCGTTCTATTAACAATGATATCCCCTTCTTTTAAATCCTCACACTTCACTCCCGGATCGGCTTGTGCTTTCAGTTCTTCAATGCTTGAAGACTTTAAAGGGCCAAAACCGGAATTTACCCAAGCTAGTTTTAAAAAACCGACTCGGTTAACACAAAATCTATCTGGATAGACAGAACTGCATCCCTTTGCATAATTACTGCCTGATTCATCTTCGGTATAAAGGAGTTTGTCTTTAAGATCCTCAACCGCTTGTTTTGGAGTTGGACAATTGTTTTTATCCCCGCATTTTTCCGGATCGGGTTCACAAAAATCGCCGTTTGGCTCGCTTAGAATACAAAACGGGCTTTCGGTGCAATTTTCTTTGCTCCTTTGCTGACATTCTTGGCAAGCAAAACTGGCCTTTTTTTGTTTTTGAGGCATTAAAATTTCTTCTATAGTTTGAGGCCCTGTTTGGCCATTCCCTCCGCTTGTCGACCCGGTTTTCTTTTGACTCGGAATTCCATGCTTGGTTGTAGGGGTTATAATTTGCTCGCAGTTTAATTCTAGATCCCACCATTTATCGCTGCTTTGATAACCTAAAGTTCGGGCAAACAAACCGATGATCACCCAACCTAAAAGCAGCAG
>WJJL01000010.1 GCA_014729725.1 Candidatus Moraniibacteriota bacterium
CTCTTTTTTTTTCGACTTTTCTGGCAAATTTGGCGAATCAGAAAATTCAAATGAATTATCCATTATTAAATTATTAAGTACAAAAATTCTAAAAGTGACACATCCCTGATAATTTACTAATTTATTTTATGGTCTTAAGAAAAATCAAAAATCCAAGGATTTAATAAAAAAACAAAATTCCACAATCCAACTTAATTGTAAAAACAACTTTTCTTTTAAAATTTACCATCTGCTGAAAAACCAATTCCTATTTTTTAATTAAAGCCCCTAAAATATAGCCTCCTATAACATTTATCACAAAAGCCTGAATAATCCAATAAATTATAACCGTACTGGCGATTGTCATATAAAAAGGCATTGTAATCATTGCGGAAAAAGCTCCCACCAACCAGACCAGAATGCCGTAATTGATTCCTTTTTTTATCCCTTTTCCCGGAATACCGTTATAGATCCGGATAAACACCATAGTAAAAATTACCGTGCCGATGAAAGAAAAGAGATTGGAATAAATCATATTGGAGGTGTTCATCATAATTTCAGGCTCTATCCAAATATTTGGCGGGATCTCATAAACCCAACTAAAAAGCCAGCCGCAAGTAAGCCAAAGGATTACGGTTTTGGAAAGCCAAATCAATATTGAGGGCACTAAAATTTTTTTAATTTTCATTTTTTCACCTCCTTGTCTTTTCTTTGGTTTAGCTTAAAAAATATTAACAAACTGCTTTATTTAAAATCCATCTCAAAAACCGGAAGTTCTTACCCAATATAATAAAAAAATCTGTAGCTAAATTATTGACTAAAAATCAAAATCATATAATTTAAAGATAGTAAATATTTAAATAATTATCAAATCCCTATGAGTTTGAAATACACTCCCAAAATCGGAATGGAGATTCATATCCAGCCTAAAACCGAAAGCAAAATGTTCTGTCGATGTAAAAACGAATTTAACGCCTTAAAACCCAACAAAAATATCTGCGAAATTTGCACCGGACAACCGGGAACTCTGCCGGCCACTAATAAAAAAGCGGTGCAGCTGATTATTAAAGCCGGTCTGGCGCTAAACTGCCAAATCAGTCCGAAAGTCCACTGGGACCGAAAACATTATTTTTATCCTGACCTTCCCAAAGGCTATCAATTAACTCAAAATGAAACTCCGCTTTGCAAAAACGGTTATTTGGAATATGAATATGAAAATGAAAAAGGCGCTATTGAAACTAAAAAAATATTGATTAACAGGCTTCATCTGGAAGAAGATGCGGGAAAAGACACTCATCCTAAAGGAGCGGATTATTCGCTGGTGGATTTTAACCGAGCCGGCGCTCCTTTAATCGAGCTGGTAACCGAACCCGTAATTGAAAATAAAGAACAAGCCGTGGCTTTTTGCAAAGAATTGCAAAAAATCTTCCGTTATCTTAAAGTATCCGACGCTGATATGGAAAAAGGGCAAATGCGCTGCGAAGTAAATATCAGCTTGGGAAAAGACGCAAAAGACGGCACCAAAGTCGAAATAAAAAACATCAACTCTTTTAAAGGAGTTGTTAAAAGCATTGAATACGAAATCAAAAGACAGTCAGAATTATTGGACAAATCAGAAAAGGTAATCCGGGAAACCCGCGGATGGAATGCGAAGAAACAAAAAACCCTTTCTCAAAGAGGTAAAGAAGAAGCTCATGACTACCGCTATTTTCCGGAGCCTGACATTCCACCCTTAAATATTAGCAAGGGCATGATTAAAACTATTAAAAATTCTATTGTGGAACTACCCAATCAAAAGAAGCGCCGTTTTATAAAAAACTATAACATTAGTAAGGAAAGCGCCCAAATTATCGTGAATGATTTTAAAATGGCCGCTTTTTTTGAAAATTCGGTTTCAGAATTAAAAGCCTGGATTAAAAACGATAAAAAAATCGATCAAAAAGAAACCCCTAAATTAATCAAACTTTGCGCTAATTATTTAACAACCGATTTGGCCAAGCTGGTTTCTGAAAGCTCACTGGATTTTAGTAATTTAAAAATCACTGAAGAAAACTTTGCCGAATTAATGCTAATCACCTATAAAAAACAAATCAATTCTTCAGCCGCCCAAACGGTTTTAAGTGAGATGTTTAAAAAAGGAGGAGATCCTTCTCAAATTATTGAAGAAAAAAACCTGAAAGTGGAAAAAAATCAAAATATTATTGTAAAAGCGGTGGAAGAGGTTGTTAAAGAAAACCCTAAAGCGGTGGAAGATTTCAAAAACGGTAAAGAAAAATCCCTCCAGTTTTTAATGGGTCAGGTTATGAAAAAAACTAAAGGCAAGGCTGATCCTAAAACCGCAGTTGAGTTGATAAAAAGCAAAATCCAAATAGAGCCTTTACCAAATAGGCTCTAATCCTTAAATAATAAACTACCCTCTCGGATGGTTTAAAGCAATCTTTATCCATTTAATCTTACAATCCAATCTGGTAAAAATTTTATTTTTTATCTTCTTTTTGAGGCTCTGTTTGAGCTTTTTCTTGAGATTCCTGCTTTTTTTCCTGTTCCGGAGCTTTAGTATCTTCTTGTTTTTGAGCTTTATCTTTAGCTTGAGCTTCAGGTTCTTTGGTCTTAGGCTCTTCTTTTGACTCATCAGCCGCTTCTTTTTGAGGGATCTCTTGAGGAGCTTGTTCCTTTTTTTCGGCTTCTTGTCCTTCTTTTTTCTTTTTTTTGCTAACATTAATCTTTCGTTTGGGAGCCTTGACCACCTGCTCTTTAACCAAAACATTAAAAGCGCTGTCACTTACTTGCGATCCGACTCCTATCCAATGAAGGATCCTTTCTTTATTTAAAACATTGGTTTTTAAATGCGGATCCACGGAACCCAAAGTTTCGATAAATTTTCCGCTAACCGCTCTTTTTTTATCGGCAACCACCATTCTGTAATATGGCTTGTTTTTTTTACCGATTCTTTTTAATCTGATAATCAACATAGATTTACTTGAATTTAAAATTAAGTCTTTATAAAAATATTTTTTTAATATAAAATATAAAAATTGCACCTTTGAAAGAATTCCTAAATAATATTAAATCAATAAGCCAAATTGTCAACTTTTCACAATCATTATGGATCTTCCTAAAAATATTTTAAACTCAATCGATCAATTATCAAGCCTGCCTTCTATCGGCCCCAGAATGGCTGAACGCATTGTAATGCATTTGGCTAAAAAACCCCAAAGCCAGTTAAATCAACTTGGAGATTCGATAAAACAGCTTTCCAAAGTAGGTTTTTGCCAAAAATGTTTTAATTTAAGTAATGATAAAGTTTGTAAAATTTGCTCTAACCCGAAAAGAGATCAAGGAACAATCTGTGTGGTCGAGGATGTTTTGGATTTAATCGCCATCGAAAACAAAGAGATTTACAATGGGCTTTACCATGTTTTAGGGGGAGTTATTAAAATAGCTCAAAAAAACAACCAAAATAAACTAAAAATCAAAGAATTACTAAACAGAATCGAACAAAAAAACATTAAAGAAGTGATTGTAGCCACTAACCCAACTACCACCGGCGACATGACAGCCGCTTTTATAAAAGAATCTTTAAGCGATTTTGATCATTTAAAAATAACTAGAATCGCCAAAGGAATGCCAACCGGAGCTGAAATAGAATACGCGGACAGCGATTCAATTTCCGGTTCTTTTAAGGCCAGACGGAAATTTTAAACTCCCGACATCTTCGGCTATTGGCTAAAAAAAGAAGGTCTTTTCCGGAGATTTAATAAACATCCGGGATGCGCCTATCCTATTTTTTGGATTTGAATTTGACTATATTCCTGCCTATGCCCCTTTTTTAATTTATATCTCTTTTTGGCTCTGTGTTTTAAAATCGTAACTTTTTTGTCTTTGCCTTTTTTCAAAACTTTAGCTTTGACTTTGGCTTTTTCTAAAACCGGAGTTCCCAGTTCAAAACTTTTGCCTTCCTGGTCGCTCAATAACAAAACATTGTCAATTTCAAAACTTTCCTCTTCTTTTTGAGGAATTTTAGCCACTTTTATTTTGTCGCCTTCTTTTACGACATATTGCTTGCCCGCCAGTTTTATTACTGCAATCATTTTAAAATATTATCAATAATCTAATTTTTTTATCACTAATCTTATTATCCGTCAATAAATCGCTATTATAAAAAATTTTATTTAACGCATTTATCGATTTTTTCCACCAACTCATCCGGGGAAATACTGGATTTAACCACACAATCCACCAACTGCAGCCCTGTTCTTTGCTTTTGATTTTTGGCGTATTTTTCCTTTATTTCCTCGAACATTGAAGGGCTGGCGTTGGTTAAAACCATTAAAGATCCTTGCTTTTTTTGAGGAGTGTCCTTGTTGATATTGGAAAGCATTGTCATTCCATCCATTACCGGCATCATAATATCCAGCAAGATCATATCGTAAGATTTTTCATCCATTTTTTCCAAAGCCTCCTTGCCGTTGGCGGCTAAATCCACTTCATATCCGCTATTTTCAAATAAATCTTTATACATTTCCCTTATCATCATTTCATCGTCAACAATAAAAATTTTTTTCTTCATGTTTGTTTATTATTTTGAATTATATTGAATTGCAAAATTCAAAATTAATCAGTAAATTTATTATTTGTTTTTACTAAAAGCATTTCAAAAGATTCTAAAAAATAAAAAAGCCTAATCAATTAGTTTTTTATTTATCCCCCTAATGATTTTTATTTTAGCGATTTTTTTTTATTAGACAAGTGGTTAGATAGCCTTATAAAAAATTAATCAACCTTTTTGATTTCTCACTCTGGGAATATTCAGAAACCTAAATCGAATAAAATTTTTAAATTTTTTACTTAAAGTTTTTAAGCCGCCTTCTTTATCTTCAATCATCGAAATATCCGGACCTTCTATACCAAAAAACCAGACAACGCAAGGCATTTTTAATTTAGTCGTCTTTTTCATAAGTTTTTTGGCTTTCTCGCTATCTTGAGGTTGACGCATTTCTGTGCTAATTACCTCAAGACCGGTTCTTTTTTCCAAAAAATCCACCACTTTTTCCAAAGCAAAATCGTCGTCAATAGCCCAATGCAGATTAATATAATCAATAGGAGCCTTGCTGTAAATATCCAGAAAATCTTTAGCGGTTTTTAATAATCTTTTTAAAGTTTTTTTATAGCCGGGAATTTCAAACATATGCATTTTTACCTTGTCAAAAGCTCTTTGAATAAAAATTTCCGCCTCATCTTTACGGCCATTTTCCAAATAATGATTATATAACAATAAAACCATTAAATCCCCTTCCAAACCGCCGTTAGTGACCTTGGCTCCTTCCTTATGAGCCGCTTTTGCCGCCGCCTCCAGCTGATTTAAATAATCGCCAGCGCTGCCTTTGTAGTAAAGATCGGATGTTTCTTTATATTCAACAGAAATGACAGCCGGACGACATTTTTTTATAATCTCTCGAACAGTTTCTTGATATTTACCCCAATCTTGCGGCGGACCAGAAGCCTGATTTTTCTTGTTATTGTTTCTAATTGTTAAAACAACCTCCAAATTACTGTCTTTGGCTTCTTTGCATTCTCTTACCAAGCTTTTTTTTAATTGCTTCATATTTTTTTAAAAAAAATTTTATTCTCCCCTCCACCTATTAATATTAACATCTCTTGGTTTATAATAACTGCCTTTAAGTTTTTTGGTTAAATTTATTTTTTCCCTTAAAGTCATTTTATGTTCGCCAAGCATCACTCCCATCGGATTCGTGTTAAAGCCAAAAATAATAAATAAACCGCCTCCGCCACCCAAAAAAGCCAAAACAAATTTTATAAAATCTTTGGAATCGGAATTACGGCTTTGATCTTTTGGTTTTTGCTTTTGCTCGGACTGAATTGGGGATGAATTAACGGGCAAACCTTCATTTGTCCGGCTTGAGGCGTATTTATCACCTGCGGCCTGTTCAGGCTCTGAACCTTCAATATTATCTATGTAATAAGGGTTTAAATAAGGAGCTTGCTCCTGATCCTGTTGATTTGAATAATAATTTTCCTGTTCATAGCCGGTTTGGATATTGTTTTGCCCTTGTTGATTATCTTGTTCTTGTCCATCTTCGTCATCATCTTTGTCTTGGTCATTGTTGCGACTATCAGAATCGTTTTGTTTGGGGTTTTGACTTTCCTGATTAGCAGATTCTTCTGTTTGATCCTGCTCCAAATCTATTTCATAAGCCCACTGAAAAATATCCTCCTTTTCCTGCTGATTTTCTTCAATTATTTCATTTTCATATTTGGAATTTAAAACCGTAATATCCTCGTCATCCTCATTGTCGCTTCCCGGCGGAGTGTTGGAATCACCCCCTGAATTCCCGGCATCGGTAACTGTTCCGGTTTCATTGGTGATGACCTCAAGAGTAGTGTCAAATCTTCCTCCCTGAGCATCTTCATCCACCAGCGTAGTATAAATAATTGTAATAACTCCGCCTGGATCAAGATCCCATGAACCGAATTGAATTGAGTCGGTTTGACCCTGGGAAGGATCATTATGGCTGGTTCTTACCGCGCCCTCAACTATAATCTCAACATCTTGATAGCTAAATCCCGGAGGTAACTCGTCGATAACGGAAAGACCTGTTAAGGGATAATTTCCGTGATTTTCAATTACTATTTTAAATTGAGCCTCTTGACCCGGTCTAACCGCCGAATTTAAAGTGCTTTTGTTAACATAAAAATCGGTAACAAAAGTAAAAGTGGAGGCAACAGGGGAAAAAATTTGAGCTCCTCCCAATCTTACTCCCGAAGCTTTAGTGTTGTTTTGAATATAGCCTTCGCGAATGTTTGAATTGGCTTTTGCCTTGAATTTGATTTTAATAATTTCATCAGGATTTAAATCAAGACTTAAATCCCAAAAAAGCTCTCTATCATTAATCCGCGGTTCATAATCCTGACCTTTAAGAACCTTGCCATTGGGCAAAAATATCCGGGTGCTTTCTTCCACATAATCAAATTCTTCCGGCAAAGTATCCCAAACATCCACTTCAAAAACCGGATGATCATAGGTTTCAACATTTAAAATAAAGTCAAACTCCATATTTTCTTGAGGTAAAATAGTGCCCGGATCTGAAAGTTTATCAATGGTTAAAACTAAATCCATCCAGTCTCTAGGCAAGGGCAGCACCGGATACCCCATGTCCAAATAAGGATTTCCGGGAAGCGAGCTATCCGGATCCTGTCCCCACAAAAGCACAATGTCTTTGCTTGCCCAAACATGCATCCCGGTGTTGTCATTATCCGGATCAAAAACCTTAAAAGATTCCATAGTGTTTAAAACTTTGAATTCATCATAATTACCGTCTGTTGGGCTAAAATCAACATAAACGGCAGTTTCATCCTCTACGGGAGTGACATACACCGGAGACCCGTTTTCAGAAGGGCTTGAATCCGAAGTGCCCGGGGCCCAGCCTAAAAAATATTCGCTTTGAATTATGTTAGTTGGAATTAAACTAAAACCCCAGTCGTAATCCAAATGATTGGTGTCAACCGAACCCACTCCCCAAAAATAATCGCCACTCTCCAATTTTACCGCGCTGTCTAAGGGAACATAACCGCCGGTTATATCAAAATAGGAAGTTATTTCTTGAGCGGGAAGTTCAAAAGTCCCGCTTTTTTCCTTATCTTTATAATTTATGGTAATGGATTGACTGTTGGGGTTAAAAATATAAATATTTGTGTTGGCATCATTAAAACCTCCCAGCGCGGAAAAATAAGTCTTATCCCATAAACCGTCAGGGACTATGCTAAAGCCTCTTATTTCCGAATTTAAACCGCCATGACCCCTGCCGGCCAAAACCTGAACTTGAACCGCCTGACTGGAAGTTACTTTGGTGGATTTAGAAATATCAAAAAGCTTAACACTCTCCCCTTGATTTAGGGTTTGATTAATTTCTATTCCCGGATCCGAAGGATCATCTATTTGAACAGAAGTATTATTTTTAACAGCCTGAACCAATAAAATCACTCTATCAAAATCGCTATAATTATAAGGATTTTGAGCCAAATCCACTCCAAAAGGAATAGTATACCCGTTTAAAAGCGCTCTGGTGGGATAGATTTCCCAGGCAAAAGCAAAAACGCTGCTGACGGATTCGGGCCAGGAAGCCCTTACCATAGAAACCGGACCCCCTGAAGTGTAAATTTTATCTCCCCCGTCGTAATACAAATCGCCGCCTCTGGGGCTTATGGGAATATTGGAGCTTTCAAAACTTTTAAAATCACCTTGATTTAACAAATAAACTTCATCCGCGGAATTGTCAGGGTCCTGATAATCAAAATCGTAACCGTCTTCCCAATGATCGTAAAATAATTTAGTATCATCCAAAGTAGTGGTAACCGAAACCGCCGAATGCATTCCTTGATTCTCGTCTAAATCCGGGGAATTGTCGATCTCTTGAAAAATTTGCCATAAATCCTCCTCTTTGCCCGGAACATAAAATTCTTCATAACCGGAGGGGATATCGGCAAAAACAAAAGAAAAATTAAAGAATAAAAAAAACATCAGAGAAAAACCGAATTTGATTAAAAATCCCCTATTTATCATTTTTATTTTTTATTTTATTTTATTTAGTCGTTATTTTTGACTACTTAAAATCCCGTGAAGAGTCAATAAAGCGCTCCTAAATTCAAAATATTTGTTCATATTTTACCTTATCAAAATTTTAGTGTCCAGCGTGATGATATTTATGTAAAAAACCCCAATTAAGTTAAATTCCACCCAAACAAACATAAACGCGCCTACTTGCAAGAAAAAAATAATTTGCATTAATAATAAAATATGTCAAAATTTCCATATATTATTAAGCAGCCTCTGAAAAACAAATCAAATACAAATATATGAGCCTTGAAAAAGAAAAGCCTAATCCCAACAATAAAGTAAAAAGCGCCTTTGAATCGGTAAAAAATCAATTAAAAAAAACAATTCAAGAATCCATAAAAAAAGAAGGGAAAGAAATAGAAAAAACCATTAGATCCTACAGCAATGAAAAAGGTCGGTTCAGCGAAACTCTGATTGCTGAACTTAAAGAAAATAAAATTACAATCAAATTTCTTTTAGAAGGACCGGATATCGATATAGAATATTCTTTTGAGCTTGATAATTTCAAAGATGCTGATTTAAATACCGCTAAATCAACTATAGAAATAACTAAAAAAACAGAGATTTATAATGAAAAAATATTGGAAAAACAGGCTGGTGATTTTAAAGATTATTTTCATAAAGGTATCTTGAAGATTATTGGGGAAATAAAAATCAATAAACAATAAGTATTTAAAAAATTCCATATTTTATTTGCGCGGAAAATCAAAACTTTGTATACTTAATTAAATGGTTTATTTAAACGGATAAGCCCAGATCAAGAAAAATTTTTATACACCTTTAAAAATTAAATTTTAAATAAAATCATGAAAAATAAAAATCTAAAAACAAAAGCTTTAACTATGCCAATGGTAAATTTAAAAGCCGGATCTTTAATTGAAAGCCTGGTTTTTTTAATAACCATCACGGCCGCTCCGGCTATTTTAGCTAACACTCCTAATAATCAATGGATAACAGGAGCTATTGTTAATGCCATTTTGTTTTATTCCTGTTACAGAGTTGGTGTGGTAAATACAATTTTTATCGCTGTGGTGCCTTCTTTGATTGCGGCCGTCAGAGGATTGTTGCCGGCTCCCATGTTTGCCTTAATTCCCTTTATTATGCTTGGCAATATTACTCTTATTGTCGCTTTTGCTCTAACAAAAGTTAAATCCAGAATTTTAAGAATTTCAGTTGCAGCGGTTTTGAAATTTTTAGTTATCGGAACAAGCGCTTTGGCGATCGGCTCTCTATCTTCTGCGACCATTCCCTCCAAAATGCTTGAAATGATGTTGTGGCCTCAGTTGATCACCGCTCTTGCCGGAGGCTTGGCAGCTGTTTTGTTTATTAATTTAACTCAAAAATCAATCAAAAAAAATAAATAAACAATTAGATGAAAAAAAATTTTTTTTGGGGTTTTTTAGTGTTTGTTTTTTTAGGATTTGTTTTTTTAGGATGGTACTTTATTTACATATTCTTTAAAACCGGTCAGCTCAATTGGTTTTTAATAATCACCTCTTTTATCCTGACTATTTTTTTAATTCTCTTTTGTATTCTTTTAAACCGAAAATACGCTAAAATTTTAACTTTAATCGCGATCACCCCTTCTCTTTTCTTAAGCTTTAACATTTTTGCACTCGCCGGTTATTTTCTAAGTCTTGGCTTGTTTTTCCTGGGTATTAAAAGAATTAAAAACAACCAAAATAATTCGATAAAATTAAATGTAATTTATACCATTTTAATCGGTTATTCCCTAATAACAACCCCTTTTTGTTTAATGCCCTCGATAAACTATTACAGCCACTTGAATCAGCAATTTAAAGTTAACCATCTTCCCAAATTTAAAATTGAAATCCCCCAAGCCCTTACCAATGTGCTAATTAATATATTTGATAATCTCTTACAGGAAGATTTTTATTTCAGTAATTCCGAGCTCACAGTCGATGAGTTTATAAATCAAAAAATCAAACAGCAAAATCGGGCGAATCCGGATTTGATTTCCCAAAATTTATTATCTGAACAAAAAAAAGCGCTGTCTCAATCTCTGGATATGGATTTAAAGGGGGAAGAGAAAATGTCCACGGTTTTAAATAAATTAATAAATCAAGAAATAGAGCATTATTTTAATTCCATGAATGAAAAAAGCGATTTTCCAGTATGGGGCTTAACCCTGGCTTTATTCTTTACTATAAAAACAATAACCTGGACTTTTAGATTTCCTATTTGCTATGCTATTGTGTTGTTTATAAAAATCCTGATAAAATTCCAGTTAATAAAAAAAATTGATAAAAATGTTGTTGCCAAAAGAATCGTAGTAGCCCAGCAATAAACTGACTAAAAAACGCCTAAGCAAAACTCAAACTTATCCAGCCAATTTTTTCCAAATCAAACTTTCACTTAACCACAAACCTTTAAAATTATGGTTATGCGAAAAAATCAGCTTCCCATTCTTATTGTGAACTTTGTTTTTATTTTTATATTTTCCATAATTTTTCTAAAAAAACAAAACCATGAATTTTTATTCTATATCGGCGTCATCTTAACTTTCCTGATTTTAATTATCAAAACAAACAAAATCATTAAATATCCCAACAGATTGCTTTGGGGGTTAACTTTTTGGTCGATAATGCATATGCTGGGAGGAGGAATTGAAACAAACAAAACAACCAGAGGTTTTATGAAACGGTTTTTATTGACTTAATAGGAGAGCCTTATTCCATATTAAAATATGATCAGATTGTCCATATGTGGGGGTTGGGGGTTTCCACTCTGCTTTTATATCACATTATTAAACCGGCTATAAAAATAAAATCCAGGCGTTTTGTTTCTATAAATATAGTAATTATTATGGCGGGAATGGGAGTGGGAGCCTTAAACGAAATTGTCGAATTTATTATTTCTATCCTTATTAAAGAAAATGGGGTTGGAGGTTACGAAAATACCGCTTTGGATTTAATCGCTAATTTAATAGGAGCTTGCGTAGCAGCGTTTTTAATCAATAAAGACCTGAAAAAGAAAATAAAACAAAAAAAACAAGCAGCTCTAAAGGAGGTTTTGAAAAAAGAGGCTGGGTTTTAAAAAAAATGAAAATTCCGGTATTTGCTATTTTGTTTTTCCAAAAAGGTTTCTTTACTGTTGTCTTTCTCGAACAAAACCAATGCCTTTTCCAAAAGAGTTGAAAGTGTTAGCGATAACAACTTTATCGTTAATCACGATATAATTTAAAGACCTGGAATTATCAGAAGTTAAGTTAATATATCTCCCTCCGGAAAAACTGGAACTGTCGTTAAATTGGGTTTGAGAAGAGTCAATATTTAAATCTTGAGGGGCGTTAAATAAAATCAAGTTTCTTAAACCCTGCACCATATTTATCTCCCAACCCTTCATGCGTTCCAAAGTTTTATTTTGATCCGCAAAAATAGAATTAATTATCAAAACCGATCCTATTTCATTTTCCTCTGGGGGAGGGGGAGTAAGCAAAAAATAAAAGCTGGAGGTGGAAATTTCTTTAATATCTTGAGAAATATTTAAACCAAACGCCTCGCTGAATTCTAAAAAGTCCAATTCCTGATTATCTCTATAAAAAGTGAATCGCACCGGCTCTCCAATTTCTTTTACTTGAGGAATATAGCCTTGTAATTGTTCTTCAAGATTAACTTCTTCCCATAAAACCACATGTTTATGAGTGGGAGTATCCTGAGGAATTTGAACGCTTTGGGTTGGCGAAGGTGAAGGTGAAATATTGACGGGAGAAGCGCCTGGACTGCTTTGTGGAGAAGGACTGCTTTGAGGTTCAACTTCCGCAGGAGTTTCTCTACCTCTGGAATAAAAATATAATCCCAAAGAGACCACTACCATAATAACAATAATAACTATCCCGGCGATAACAACTTTTTTAATTTCATTATCTTCTCCTCCGGGATCCTCCAGGTTTGGAAAATTATAATCGCCGTCATCATATCCTCCTTGTCCTCCTTGTCCTCCTTGCGGTTGACCGGGTTGATTGGGATAATTCTGATAGCCGGTATTTTGATTTTGAGTGGGAGTATTGTAATTTCCCGGCGCGTTAAAATTAGGATTGGAAAGACCCGAAGCTCCCTGTTCTTGACCTCCATAAGGACCCTGTTGATTATATCCGTCGGTGCCGGAATTGGTGTTGGCGGGTCGATAAGCCGGGTCTATCGGCCTTTGACCGCTTCTATTTTTTAAATCCCGCCTTGAACGTGATAGGTCGTTCATTGATTTTTTGTTTATTTTTATTTAAACGATTTGATTTTGATTAAAGAAGTCAACATGACTTCAGATTTAACAAAATTATAACATACTTTAAAAATTTTCCAACCCTTAAAAAATTTCACAATTTTATTTGATTTATGCTATTATTGAAATTGAAAAATTAAAGTGCAAGATTAATTCTAAATTAACACTGCTAATGAATTAAGAAAAATATTTTTTAAAAATTAAATTAATAAAAATAAATGACAAAAACAACCAATAGGGGGAGAAATTTTCAAAGAAGATCGGCAAATAACGACAAGAAACAAAAAGCCATCAATTATTTCAAAAGAAAACCCAACCGAAAAAACAGTTTTTTTAAAACCTCCAGCTCTTTGGGCGGGAAAAATCAAAACTTAACCATTTATTTGTATTGGGTTCTTTTTGGTTTGACAGCTATTGCAATAATTTATTTTTTAGGTTCTTTTCTTAAAACAAAGGGAGTTTCAGCCAAGCTAATCTATAATGAAGGTCAGGTTTTTATTAAACGAGGAGAAGATAAAGAATGGGAGCCGGTTGAAACCAATGAAAAAATCAAAAAATTCAATGAAATTAAAACCGATGAAAATTCCAGAGCTGTTATCAGTTTCGACGACGGGAATTTAATCAGAATGGACGAATATTCTAGAGTTATCTTTTCCACAAAAGATTCCAACACCTTGATCACCCAAACCGATGGAAATATCTATCATCGAGTGGCTAAAACCGGAAAAAAGAAATACATTGTTGAATTAACCGGCTATGAAGGAGTGGAAAAGGTGAGTATCGAAGCTTTGGGAACCGCTTTCTGGACTCAAAAAATCGGGATGAAAACTTCAGCCGCTGTTTTGGAAAGCTCGATCCTTTTTTCTAAAGGAAATGAGGAAGGAATAAGAGTGGAGGAAGGTCAAAAAATAACCTTGGAAAACGACAATAAAACCAAAAAAGATATAGAAGCTTCGGATCTACAAAACAATTTTCTGCTTTGGAATATCGAGCAGGACGAAAAAAAAGGCATGGCTTTAAGTTCTTATATAAAATTAAAAATTGCTGAAGTTCAAACTCAAGAATTTGACCCGGATGAATCGGCGTTGGATAACGATCCTTCTTCCTCCAATCAACAAGAGCAAAGCGAAGAAAATAACGGCAAGGTTATTCTTCAGGGAAGCGCCACCGATGAAGGTATAGAGCTTGAATGGGAGTTAAACGATATAAAAGCGCCCAACGGATTTAAAATAGTTAAAGACTCCGAACCTGATCCGGTTTATCCGGGAAGTTTTTACAGATCCATCCGCTCTTCTGATACCCGATCCTATATCTGGAATATTACGGACGGCAAAAAACATAACTTTAGAATTTGTGTGGCCGATTCTTCAACCGGATGTAAAGCTTATTCCAATAACATAGAAATCGAAGCTGAAGAAATCGATAAAGACAAAAAAGAGGAAGAATGCGAAGATTCGGGAGGAGACTGGGACAAAGATGAAGAAAAATGCGACTGTCCAGCCGGCAAAGAATTGCAAAATAATCAATGCGCAGAACCTGAAGAAGAGGAAAATGAAGAAGAAGAAGAAGAGGAGGAGGAAAAAGATGATGATGATGATGATGAAGAAGAAGAGGAAGAGAAAGATGAGGAAGAGGAAGAAAATTACGCTGATTCAATTTCTTTGTCAGGCTCCAGTAAAGACGAGGGGGAAGCGACCTTAACGTGGGACATTTCCGATGGAGAGGCTCCTTATGGTTATAAAATAGTAATAAGTAAAGACAAAAACCCCACTTACCCCCAAGATGATCCGGTTTCGATTACAGATCCCAACGATACAAAAGAAACCCTTGACTTGGGTGAAGAAGCGGAAGGGGAAAACTATAATTTCAGAGTCTGTATATGGAACAATGTTGACAAAGAATGCGTGGTTTACAGCAATAATGTGGAAATAGAAATTGACGATTGAAAATCTCTTCCATAATTTGTGTTATCTAAATTTGAATTACGAGATAAATTAATTTTTAATTTCCTAAAAAATCCTTTAAAAACAAGGTGATGGGTTAAATTTTTATTTTTTGAGGAAACTTTTTGAAATTTTTTAGATTTTTGCTATATTTTTTTTATCTCCTTGTTAAGGCAGTAATCTGATTGATTAAAATAATTTAAAGCCAGGGTAGCTCAGCCGGTTAGAGCGTGGGACTCATAAGCCCGAGGTCGTGGGTTCGATCCCCACCCCTGGTACAAATAAAAGCCCCGTTTTAAAAATTGTAAATCAAAAAAATCAAAAAAACTTTAAAATTTGCCAAAAACCAAACTCCCTGATAAATTAAAAATAAATAAACTCTTAAAAATAAAAATGAAACTTAAAACTAAAAAAGTCTTAAAAATTTTAGCAATTATAATTGCCGGGATTTTTGTGATCTCCATTATCAAAGAAGCCTATAATTTAAATAAGACAAAAAAAACATCTATAAGCGACAACTACTCAATGTCCACGGGCTTAAACCGAGAAAAGACTTCTGAGAGTTTGAGTGCATCCAAAACCTCGTTAATGCCAAGAAAAGATATGGCCCAAGAAGAAAGCCCGATCAAAAGAAATCCTGTTGTTAATCAAACCGGAGCTGCTGATGAAAGCACAGATCAAATCGATAAAAAAATTATTAAAAACAGCAACCTGGATCTAAAAGTCAAAGACATCGAACAAGCTTATGAGGAAATCAAAAATATCGCTAAAAACAACCAGGGAGAAATTTTTTCCTCCAACTTCCGCGAAAGAGTCAAAGGTAAAAAAACCGCCAATATCACTATTAAAGTGCCGGTGGCCAATTTTGAAAAAACTATCAATCAAATAAAAGAAACCTCCACTCAAGTTTTGGAAGAATCGACCAAAGGAATAGATGTGACTGAACAATACGTTGATCTTCAGGCTCAAATCAAAAACAAAAAAGCCCAGGAAGAGGCTTTTGTAAAGATTCTGGAAAGATCCGGCGAAATAAGCGATGTTTTGGAGGTTACCAAGGAAATTTCCCGGGTTAGAGGAGAAATCGAAAGACTGGAAGGCCGGATCCGATATTTGGAATCTCAAACCGACATGTCCTCCATAAATGTCAATCTTTCCGAAGACGCGGAAATAACGCCCATAAAAAAAGACTGGCGACCTGTTCAAGAAATTAAACAATCCGCTTCAATTTTGGTTAAAAACATTCAGGAATTTGTAAACGGATCAATCTTTTTTGTCATAGTGATTATTCCTTCCCTAATTCCTTACTTGATTATTTTGGGAATCGCCTATTGGCTGGGAAAGAAAATTTATAAAAAATATTTTAGCAAAAATTAAGAAAGCAACTGAAGATTTAGAAGATAAAGAAAATAAAAGACCGTCTAAAGAAAAGACGGTCTTTTATTTTTAAATATTTTATGTTATGAGACTGTTTTTGCCAATAAACCAGTGATTTGTTTTTATTTTGTTTTTTCACAACCATCAGAAGGGGTGCAAAAACAAGAACCATTAACACAAGCGAAAAACTCACCGTTAGCAAAACCCTCCGCTTTAACGCAATAATCGGAAGGGTTAATAGATGCTCCCAAACTTAACTCGCCTTTGGAACTGGCCGGATTACCGGAATTACAAGCATAATATTTAATGGAATTAATGGGTTCCAAAGGAACTTTTTGTAAATACACAGTCCCTGTGCAAGAAGCAGGTCCTTCTATGGACTCGCCCTGCTTTACGGTTATTTGGCCACTACACCCATCGGTTACATACATATCAAGGGCTCTGCTGATTTGGGAAATATGGCCTTTAACCACTGTGGCATTGGCTCTTTTTCTGCTATTAATAACCACAATCATAACCAAAGCTACCAAAACCCCGATTATAGTTACAACCAACATCATTTCGATTAAGGTAAAGCCTTTTGGTTCTCTCTTTATCATCTGGAAACTTTATTTTTTTTGAAAAAATTATTTTGATTCAACACAACCGGTTTGACCCGGTTCAGTACAAAAACAGGAACCATTAACGCATTTAAAAGCTCCTTCTTCAAAGCCCTCCGCCATAATACAATAATGCGCTGCATTAACCTTCCGCTCTGTAGTTGCATTAAAAGGACCCCCCTTCAGCCGAGTATCCGCATCGCATTTATAATATTTTATGGAGCCGGCGGGAGGAGACGGAATTTTTTGCATAAAAACCTCCCCCCCACAAGTAGTATCTCCCTTAATTGAAATTCCATATTGTAAGTGAACCAGTTGTGTAGTATCACAACCATTCGCAACATACAAATCCAAGGCTTTACTAATTTGAGCCATATGCGCTTTAGCGGTTGTAGCGTTGGCTTTTTTTCTGGCTCCGGCCACCACCACGATCACAATAGTGGCCAAAAGCCCAATGATGGCCACCACGATCATCATTTCGATCAAGGTGAAGCCTTTTTGCTTTTTTTGTTTCATTTTTTTATTGATTTAATTTTTAAAAAGTTATTTTTATAATAACCTATCTTGCTCTCTTTATCAAATAAAATCTATAAAGCGCCCGCCATATCGTAAATCGGCATAATAATGGCGGCCACCAGCACTCCGGTTCCAATGCCCAGAATAATAATTAGAAACGGCTCAATAATCGCGGTCATATTTTCGGTCATATTATCCACCTCTCTTTTATAAAATGTTTCAATATTTTTTAAAATCTGCGACACTCTTCCCGTCTCCTCGCCGATTTTTATCATATAAGGCACCATCAGAGGAAAGGCCTGCTCTTCATCATACATCGCATCGGTCATACTTTTGCCTTTTTCCACACTGGATTTGACCTTTATCATAATGTCTCGATAAATTTCATTGCCCATAATTTCAGCCATAATGGAAAGAGATTTTACAATGGTTACTCCCTGACTTAACAAAACCCCTAAATTTTCGCTAAACCGAACCACATAAGAATACTGCACCAGTTTGCCTATAATGGGGATTTTTAAAATCAAAGTATCAAAATTTCTTTTTCCCAAATCCGATTTAAAATAATAAATCAAAGCGGCTACGGAAAGTAAACTCAAAACCAAAACCAAAATCCAGTTAGCGCTCATAAAATTGGAAATTTTAATAATAACTCTGGTGGTCCAGGGAAGAGCTACATCCGAATCCTGCAAAATCTCGGTAAGCTGAGGCAAAACCTTAACCGATAAAAAGAAAAAGATGCCGGCAAAAGCCACCAAAATAAAAACCGGGTAAGTCATAGCTCCTTTGATTTTTCTTTTTAACTCGTATTCGCTTTCTATGTGATCGGCCAAATATATCAGGGAATCCTTTAAATTACCTGAAGCCTCGCCGCTTTTTACAACGCTTATAAAAAAATTATCAAAATGCTGGGAATTTTTTTGCAAAGCCTCGGACAAGGAATCCCCCTGCTCAATATTTCTGGCCATCTTGTTGGCCACATTCCTCAAAGCCGGATTTTCGGTCTGTTCCCCGATGGTTTTTAGGGCTCTGACAATCGGAATCCGCGATTCTATCAAAACAGCCAGCTGCCTGGAAAAAACGGTTAAATCCTTATCTGTCACCCGATTAATCAAATTGGTTAATTTTTCGCTGAATTGATCCAAAGTAATATCCTCTTCCATAAAAAAAGGCTCTTTTCCTTTGGCTTTTAATTTATCAATTGCCGCGTTTTTATTATCCGCGCTTATACTGCCGGTTTCCACCCCGCCATCTTGTTTTTTGGCTTTATAACGAAATTTCATCGATTGTTTTTTGATATTTAAGTTATATTGTTAAAACCGCCTGAAATAAACTTTTTTTCTAGAATTTTAAACAAAATCCAATTCTTTAATTTAACCTCAACAGTAATTTTTTCAGCGTATTTGGGAAAATTATGAAATTAAATTTTTCAAATATATATTCAGGTTCAAGGGTTAAACTTTAAATTTAGCGGATCAACATATGCAACATATCTCTATCTGTCGCATACCGCTCCGCGTCCTCCAAGGTAACTTTTCCTTCTTTTACCAAAACGGCCAGAGCTCGATTAATCGACTGCATTCCGGATTCCACATTGGTTTCCATAACATTAATCACCTGATGAGTTTGACCTTCTCTAATCATACTTTCCACGGCATCGTTTTTTAAAAGCACTTCCACCGCGGGAACGCGTCCCCCGCCGATTTTGGGTAAAAGCCTCTGCGATACTATTCCGGACAAAACACTGCTCAACTGAGATCTGATTTGATTTTGCTGATTTCCCGGAAAAACATCGATAATTCTGTCAATTGTCTGACCAGCATCGTTGGTATGCAAAGTAGAAAAAATTAAATGACCGGTTTCCGCTGCGGTTATGGCAGTGGAAATTGTTTCAGCGTCTCTCATTTCACCTACCAAAATAACATCAATATCCTGACGAAAAGCTGCTCTAAGTCCGGTTTTGAAAGATTTGGCGTCCTGACCGATCTCTCTTTGATTGATTATGCTCAAATCCTGCTTGTAAACATACTCAATAGGATCTTCGATGGTTACAATATGTTCGGCCCTTTTTTGATTAATCTCATTCAACAAAGCCGCCATAGAAGTCGATTTACCATGACCGGTCGGGCCTACGAACAAAACCATTCCCTGGCTTAATTTGGTAAATTCTCTTAAAGTTACTGGCAATCCCAAATCTTCAATGGTTTTAATATCGGAATTGATTAAACGAAAAGCACCGCTTAAAACCCCCAACTGTCTATAAACATTTACCCTGAATCTGGCCTTGCCTTCCAATTCAAAAGAAAAATCAACGCTGTATTGTTGTTCCAACATCTTTTTTTGGATATCGTTCATAATGGAAAACAACAGTTCCGCGCAAGTTTTTTTATCAAGAATATTCTCCCCGGCCAAAGGAGCTAGAGCTCCGTCCACTCTCAAGATTGGAGGTTTTCCAACTGAAAGATGAAGATCCGAAGCGCCTTGCTGAACCACTGTTTCCAATAATTTTTTCATTAACTGCTCCGATTTTATGTTTACCGCCATAAAAATTTTTAAATATTATATAGGAATTATAAAATAAATTATAATAATTGTCTTTAAAAACCAAAACTTCTTACAAAAAATCCCCGCTAAAATTTGTAAGCAAAAAATGAATTTTATTCTTCTTTTAAAACCTTTTCTATTTTATCAACAACTTCCTGAGGAGTAAACTGGGTCTTGATAATATAGTCCTGAGCCCCCATATCAAGAGCCTTGCTGATATGTTCTTTTCTGCCCAGATTACTTAAAACAATAACCGGTATTTCAATATTGGGGTTAGCGTTGATCTCGCTTAAAACAGCGAAGCCGTCTTTTTTAGGCATCAAGATATCCAGTAACACTAAACTGTAAGGACCGGAATTTAACTTTTCAATTGCCTGTTGTCCGTCGGTGGCAATTTCCACCTGGTAACCCTTAGTCTCCAGATCAGTAAGATATATTTCGGAAATAAAAGGATCGTCCTCAGCAATTAAAATTTTTCTTTTAGACATTTTTTTTATTTAAAATTTAACTAGACCGGTTTAGGGAGGGATCTGTTTCAAGTAAATTAACACTTATATCACAACCTATAAACTCAATATTATGGGGAATCGGGTTTTTTGCTTTGTGCTTGCGGATTTTCTTTTGGTTGAGACGCTGGAACCGTAATGTTTTGTTTTGAATCCTTTTGCGCCTGCTGCTTTTTCTTTTTTTTCTTGACTTCCTGCAAAGTGGGAGCTTTAGCGGCTTGATCCAGCTCCTCCTGATCGTCTTCAGCAGTGGCTTCTTCCACAAATTCGATAGTGGTATACCCGGCTAAAGCTTTCAAAACTCCATCATCTTTCATAAAATAAGCCCCTTGTCTTTTAAATTCAGCTTCCAGGTTGGAGCTGGTAAGCTTATCGTCAATCACGACTCTCATTTCCTTACCGCATTCAGCCACCTCATAAATTCCGATTCTTCCTTTAGTACCGGAATCTCTACATTTGGAACAGCCTTTCGCCTGCCACACTTTATAATTATTAGGATCAAAATCGGGCAGTCTTCTTTTTATTTCCTCTGGAGAAATTTCTTTTAAACTTTCGGCAACATATTCCTTTACTCGTTGGGTGGGTTCAACTTGATATTTGCAATCCTCGCAAAGTCTTCTTACCAAACGCTGCCCCACTACGGCCCTTAAACTTGAAGAAACCAAAAAAGCCTCGATTCCCATATCCACCAAACGCGGAATGGCTCCCAAAGCGTCGTTGGTGTGTAAAGTGGAAAGCACCAAATGTCCGGTTAAAGCGGCGTGAGTGGCCAGTTCAGCGGTCTCACCGTCTCGAATTTCACCCACCATTATAATATCCGGATCTTGCCTTAAAGCAGATCTAAGACCATTGGCAAAAGTAAAACCGATTTCCGGATTAACTTGAGTATGGTTAACACCCGGAACTTTATATTCCACCGGATCCTCCAAGGTTAAGATATTTCTCTTAACTTCATTTAGTCTTCTCAGAGAGGCGAAAATGGTGGTTGATTTACCGCTTCCGGTCGGACCGGTAACCAGAATTATGCCAAAAGGCTGATTAATTGCTTCGATTAAAACATCTAAATTCCTTCCTTCCAAACCTAAATTGGTAAGCTCTGTCAAACCCTCTCCTTTTTCCAAAAGCCTCATTACCACTTTTTCCCCCTCAGAGGTAGGCATAATGGAAACACGCACATCGATTTGTCTTCCATCATCAGCTGTTATTTTTAATCTGCCGTCCTGGGGTTTTCGTTTTTCATCGATTCTTAGGTTAGACATGATCTTAATTCGAGAAACCACTGCTGAAGCGATCTCTTTGGCCATTTTAAAGCTTTCGTGCAAATCGCCGTCCACTCTATATCTTACTCGTAAGGACTCTTCCTGCGGTTCAATATGAATATCACTGGCCTGACCTTTAATGGCATGATCTAAAATAACATTAACCACTTTTTCCACCGGAGCCGCTCCGCTTGATTGAGTGTCTATTTTGGCTTTCTTTTTTTTAGCCTCTCTTTCCGCTTGAATTTCCTCTTCGCTTTTAACATAATCGGAAACCAATTTATCGATATCCGCCGTAGCCTGACCATAATTTTCCATAGCTTTATCAAAATTCTGCTTGCTAATTTTATATACTTGGGTTTTTAAATTTTTTTGCGAAGCCAAAAATCTCATAGCGTTTAAAGCATTGGTGTTGTTGGGATTAACCATAGCCACTTTCAAGCGATCTCCGTCCAAATCAAAAGCGATCATCTTATATTTTAAAGAACTTTCTTTACTAAAGGTCTTTAAAACATCCACCGGTATTTTTTTATCTTTTAGATCCACTTCTTGAATTCCCGAACTCATCACAGCTCCACCCTGTTCGGAAGGAGGTTGAGTCGCCGCAGCGGGATCCTGTGAAAAAGAACCGGTCATTCCCGAAGCGGAAGTATTAAGGGCGGAATTGGAATCTGAAGAAGGTCGTGAATCTTGAAGAGGTTTTTGATTTAAAGATCCTCCGCCAACAGAGGGAGAGGGAGAGGGAGAGGGAGAGGGAGAATTTGATGACGAAGGTCCAGGAGCGGAATTGGATACAGGTAAATTTTGGGGGGCTCCTTGAGAATCTTTATTAATATTTGCTTGATTTTTATTATCCAAAGGATTGGGGGATCCCGGTTTAAGCGGATTGATGCCGGGAGTGTTCCCGGGATTTTGAGAAGAACCCGGTTTTGGAGAATTTGAATTTCTTGGGGGGGTTATATTTCCCTGATTTAATCCTCCTTTATTTTGATTGCTTAAATTTGGCTGATCAACCATGAAAAACTTTTAAAATTTAACCTTGACCATATTTGATTTTAAGATCAAATATTTTGGAAAATCCTATATTATAAAACTTGAAAACTTTTACGCTAAATAATGTTAGTCGCCAACAACCGAAAGATCGGCCAAAGAAAGACAGGTCCCAAATTCCGGGATCTTGTGACTAATTAAGCTTAAAAAAACCGTTGTTTTACATAAAAATTCACAAAACGCTTAAATTCTATATTATTTTAAAAATGGATTGTTCTTTCCCAGCATTCCCTCGGAAACCTCTATCGGCAAATCACCTAAATTAATTTGATCCTGTAAAAATTCAATAGAATCAATATCCAGCTTGGAGGGTATAAACAAATCGCCGATATTGGTTCCGGAAATCTTTGGCGGAGGGGTTTTCTTTTTGTCTTGCTCTTTATCGCCGGTTTGATCAGCGCCCGGAGGGTTGATTTGACCGACTTCGCCGGTTTGAGTTTGGGCATCGGTTGCGCTGTGATCGACTAAAGTATCTTCATCTCCCGGGGGAGAAGCCATATAATAAGTATAATAAAAATAACCGCCGCCGGCAAAAATCACTAAAAACAAAATGACAAGTAAAATCAAAGTTGTTGAACCGCCCTGTTTTTTATTGGTGTTGGTTTGAAACTGCATCTTATTAAATTGATGAATTATTTAAGGTAATCCTCCCTCGTCCAATCCGCTTTCAGCGCTTTGCGAAGAATAAGACTGAAAACCGCTTTTGACTTTGGAAGCGTCAAGTTCGGGTTTTTGGTAAATTTCAAAACTAACGCTAGCCGACATTAAATTATCCACCAAAGCACCTTCCTCCTCCTCGCCTCCTCCTTGCCTTGATTCAAACTGAATAGACAAAGAATTCAGATTGTTTAAACGAATTAACTCCTCGGCGGATCTAATAAAATTTTTAATATTCTCGTAAGGCCCCAATACCTGAGTTTGAACACCAATGGTTTGAATTCCTTTTTGAGAGGCTTGCTGATTGTTGGAAGTTAAAATCTGATTCACCTGCTCTCCTCTATCTTCTATGCTAATGGATTCGTAATTAAGCCCTTCGTTTAAAAGCATAGCTTCCAGCTGAATGACAAAAGACTTAATTTGCTTTTCAGCCGGAATGGCGTCTTCAAGCATGCTTAAATAACCGCTGCTTTCTTGATATTCCTGTTTTAATCTATCCAAACTGTCCTTAATCTCCATTTCCTTTTCATACTCCTCCTGAGCTGTAGCCACCTCCTCCTTTCTTATTCGCTCGGCTTCCCGAAATACTGGAATGGTCAACAAAACAACAACTATTATAGCCACAATTCCGCTTAATGGTACTACGAGAGTTTTTAACATTTTTATCAACTAAAGATTAACCTTTTAAAAAATAGCTTCTTTTAAAAAAGCAAAATATTCCGTCATACTGTTTGTAATTAATCCAACTCGCAAAATTAATTTTGATTTTAATTTTATCTTTTGTTTTTTTGATCTTGCAATGATTTACGGATAGGACTGATTAATTTACTTTTGCAAATATAAAAAAATTATCTTAAATAAATTATAAAGGGTAAGGGGTTTTTTGGCAAATGAAATATTTGAAAAATTTTAAAAATAGTTTCCATTATGAATTATTATTTGGGGCTCATATCTTGACTGGAAAATACTTGAAATCTTATTTTTCAATAATTTCTAAATGATCTCCCATATTTAAGGATATCATCCCTTATCTTCTTAGGGATCGTTATTTGACCACTATTGATAGTTTTGTAAGCATTTTTAATATTAAATCGAATAATTGACAAATAAGGAGCAAAGTTAGTTTATTTAAGATAGTTGTCATGATTTTTTCCAAATTTCTGGAAAGGTTTTATTTGCTATATTTTTTAAGATGCAAGAGTAAAGATTCAATCCTGGATTCATTATTAGACTTGAATTTTAATTTTTTAAAAAATTTTTAAATAGATTGAAAATATCGGTTTTTGTTTTTAAATTTTTAGAAAATTGTAAAAATTAATAAAATCTTATATTTTTTCTAGCAATTTCCGCATCACCATAGTCAGAATAAAGATTTTCTTTTTGAAATTTATAATTTGGTTGTAGTTTTTTTAATTCATTGAAAAAAATGGGAGATACATAAGGATCCTGAATAACTGAACCAAAAATCGCAATTTTAAAATTCTTCTGATCAAGACCAATTTTCTTTGCTATCTGATCTACATATTCAGCCATCCTTTTTGCTCCCTGTTTGATAATATATGCTGCATCATCATCTCCTTTTAAGGCTGCTCTAAATAGTACTTCCGTACCTTTAGCAATTTCGCTGACCGGAACTCTCTCACTGTTTGATGAATTAATAACAATTTTTAGAACTTTTTTGATATTCTTGTTTTTTTTCAGACTAGGATATAAACGACCTCTCTTAAAAGCATCTATCCAAACTTTTGTAAGAATTGTTTCCTTTCCTTTTTCAATTAGCTCTAAGACTTTTAGTGCTCCATGGTGACCATACATCCTCCCACCAAGTCGAATTTCTTTTTTCCAATCAGTCCAAATTGAAAGATAATTATTAAAGCAATCCTTATTTTTATTATATCCAAAAACTAAGTCACCTGTCCCCCCATTTGCAATTATTCCAGGTTCACCATTGAAAGCACTAAACCAAGCGGATAAACCATCCGGAATGATAAAAATCTCATCATAACTGATTAACCCCTTTTTACGAGCTTGATTTAATGATTTTATGAAATCCAAGTGACACTTATAGCTGTCTATGCCTGCACTACCTATGCAAATCCTCTTTATTCTTTGGTTGTTTTTACTAAGGTTTGCTTCTTTTAAAGCTTTGTTTATAGAAGCCAATACATTTTTGGTCGACTCTTTTTGACCAATTGCTCCGGGAAAGCTAGACCCATCCTTCCCCTTTCCCAAAACATTAAATTTTTTATTAATAACTAAAGCATTCGACTTGCTTCCTCCCCCATCAACTCCAATGTAAATTGAATCTTCAGGATCCTCTATTTCCACTATTTTTTTAATTTCTTTTTTAGCAAATCTCAAATAATTTTTTAAATCATCAATTATTGATTTTATTTTCTGATTTTGAATTATTTTAATTCTTTTTTTTGATTTAACTATATTTTGGAGTTCTTTAAGTTGATTGAATAATTCTTTTTCGATTTCTTTTTCAATTTTATTAATTCTAATAAATGATGAATCATGTATCTCATTGATTTCCTCTATAAACAACTGAATGTTCTTATTATAATTTTTGGATAATCTTTTATAATTTTCTACAATAAAATTTGCTTTTCTAATTGAGCTATATAAAGGAAAACTCTTTATCGAAAATTGATTTAGATCATTTTTCATAGAGATTTTTTTAAAATAAATTCTTGTCAATTTTGTTTATATCTGAAAAAGAATAATCGGCCTTTTTATAGTTTACCGCTTCCCCAACAGCAATCGTTTTCATTTTGGCTCTATTACCTGCATCAATCCCTGCCTTAGCATCTTCAACCACAACACAATCTTTAGGATCAATTTTAAGCATTTCAGCAGCTTTTATAAAAACTTCTGGATCAGGTTTGCTTTTAATTATGTTATTGCCATCACTTATAGCATCAAACAATATTTCCAGCCCAACTCTTTTTACAATAAAAGTAGCATTTTTACTTGATGAACCAATTGCAACTTTGTAGCCTTTATTCTTTAAAAATTCAATAAAATCAATTGCTCCTGTAAAAATCGCTTTTGAGGTAATATGATTTAATAATTTTCTGTAATAACCATTCTTCCTTTCACAAAGAACGTGTTTTTCTTTTAAACCATACTCTCTTTGAGCTTTTTCTAGAATAATATTTAAACTCTCCATTCTACTAACTCCTCTTAGACGATTATTGATTTTTCTGTCAAAATAAACTCCTTCTTCGTCAGCCATTTTCTTCCAAGCCTGATAATGATAATCGTCTGTACTTAAGATCACTCCATCAAGATCAAAAATAACTGCCTTCATGACTAAAAATTAATAATTTAGAATTATTTCTTTTTTATCACAACCAATATATTGAAAACTTTTTTCAAAAAAAATTTTGACACTTTCTTTAGATTTTCCAATAACTTTCAATTTTAAAAATTTTTTATCAATTTTTACATTAAATAATATACCTTTATATTTAAAATTAAAAGCTATCTTTTCAATATTGTTAGGTAAGGATGGTTTCAAATAAATCCCTTCTTTTTTGATTCTAAGTCCTAAAAAAACTCTAATCACATGCGTGACGGTACTAGTCATCAAACCTAGATGAATTCCTTCTTGAGTAGTCCCTCCTTGAACATCTTTGGTATCAGCTTGCAACGAATCTAAAAACCATTTATAAGATTCCTTGTTTTTCCCAATCAAACTTGCAACATTAGCGTGTACCACAAAACTTAGAGTAGAACCATGGGATGTTCTTTTTAAATAATAATTAAAATTATCCTCTAAAGTGTTTTTTGAATAACTATACCCTAAATTTTGAATAATCTCGCTTAATTCATTTTCTGTAAGTAAATAATATATCATTAAAAGATCAGCTTGTTTAGAAACCTGGTAATTATCAGGGGTATCGTTCTTAGATTTCAAAATCCTATCAATTCTTTGAATGTTATTATATTCTTTCTTTAGTTCGCTAAAATTTAATTCCTTGAGTTTTAAGAAACCATCATATTGACTAATAATGCCATGTTGCATGCTCAAATTTAAGCTATTCTTAATTTTAGACCATTTTGTAATTTCTTGTTTGCTAAAATCAATCTTCTTCTTTATTTTGTTGAGAGAAATTTTATCAAAATTCTCATTTAATTCAATCGCTTTATTTAATAACCAAACAGCTAAAATGTTAGTATAAGCATTATCTTTTAAGCCGAAATCATTACTTCTTGAGATCTTTTCATGATATTCATTAGGACCCATAGCTCCAATGATTTCATATTTATTCGTCTTTTTATTAAATTTTGCAATGTCAGCCCAAAATCGACAAATTTCAAAAATCATCTCTAAGCCATAATCTGCCATAAATTTCTTATCATTTGTATGATTGAAATAATCAATAATTTCATAAGCAATCGCTAAGGAAATATGATATTGCCTAATTGAATTATCGCTTTCCCATTTGTCATTTAAAGGATTAATTCTAATTCTAGGAGTTTCTTCAATACCGGTACTGGCGCTTTGCCAAGGAAACATTACTCCCTCAAATCCTTCCCTTTTTGCATGTTCACGAGCCTTATTCAGCCTTCTATATCTATACATTAAAATTTCTTTTGTAACTTTAGGAAAAGTTAGATTATAAAAAGGAGTAATAAAAATTTCATCCCAAAAAATATGCCCTCGATAAGCTTCCCCATGCCAACCTCTAGCCGGGATAGAGGCATCCAAGCCAATTGAATTTAAGTTGGCAGTAATCAAAGTATGATAAATATGCAAACGAATATTTCTTTGAATTGAATCCTGACTCTGGATTTTAACATCTGCTAAACCCCAATATTTTGACCACTCTTTTTTATTTTCTTGTAAATTCTTTAAATAGCTTAAGTTATCTTTTAAGGTTTTAATTGAATCATTTAAGGGATCTTTTGAATCAGTCTTTCTTGAGGTATAAAACGAAACAATTTTTTTAATCCCCACTTCTTGTCCTTGTTTTGCTTTAAAGATTAATTCAGTTCCTGGTTTCCCTTTATCATTAATTGATAATTGATCTAAACAATTAATCTTTTCCAATGCTTGAACAAAAAAAGTTTCCACAATTTTTATTTTAGAATTTTTAGTCTTACATACTAGATAAACGAAGCCACTTTTTTTTCCTTGTTCTAAAATTTGTAAATGTTTTTGATTCAATTTTTGATACCTTTTTACATTATCATTGATTATATTACCATCTAATTGAGTCTTGATACTAATTTTTCCGATGTAATTAATAGGTTTAACAACATATTTTAACTGTCCCAAATGTGGATTTTTTAAACTTGCTAAAGCTTCTGTGGATATCTCGCTAATTTGACCATCTTTATCTTTAATTTTAATTATTCTTCGATAAATTCCACAGCTTAAATCAATTTGTTTTTTAAATTCTAAAATTTCACAATCTAGAATATTGATCCAAGATCCATTATTTATTTTAAAGTTAGTTTTTAACCAATTAGGACAATTTACCAAATCTTCATTTTCTATTATTTTTCCTTTAATTCTTGTTTTATTTCTGTTGTAAACACCGGCAAAATAAGTGCCTGGATAATTAAACTTTCCGTTATCTTGTTCAAAAAAGGTAGCTCTGGTTACAAAATAACCATTACCAATAGCGCATAAAACTTCTCTTTGTTTTTCCTTATTTTTATCAAAGTTTTTATAAGTTAAATTCCAAACATTTCTAACTCTTACTTTCATTGAACAAAATTATTTTTTAACTTCTTTGCCTATCCCTCATTGCTTTAAACTTGCTAAAAAATCTTGATGCATTCCTTAATCCAATAGGCCCTAATTCAGATTCATTACCCACATAAATCAATCCTGTTGTTCCATCTTCCAATTCAAATCTTTGAACTCTTCTTCCTTCTCTAAATTCGGGAATGTTTTTATTAACAACGGAAACAGCCTCAGGTTTAGATCCCCCTACTAATACTGATGCTGGTGCTCCACTATACAACAACATCTCCAAATCGTTACCACTGTCTCCAGCGACAAGTCCTTCTGTTCCAAAATGTTCCCGCATATATTTTACAACATAATCTTTCCCTACAGGTAATAAATCCAAATTAAATCTAACTTTCTTTCCCGGTTTTTCCCCAATAAAATCATCAGAACAAACAATTATTTTCACTTCAGGAAAAAATCTAGCAACTTCAGATGCAACTTTTTCTTGAAATTCAGATTCATCTTTTTCATCTTCAGGTAAATAAAAATTAAAACTAACCTTTAAAGTATTTAAATCTATTGTCTCACCATTGTCATTAACCATCTCCTGATTAGGCTGAAACCCTAAATTCCAATTTGGATGATTCTTATAAATTTTATCAAGCATTTTTCGTGACTTTTCTAAAACACTTTTTTTGTCATACCCTTTGGATATTAAGTTCTTTTCATAGCCAGGATCAGCTTCATATAAGTCTAAAACTTGATCTAAATTTTCTTCTTTCAATATTTCTTTTTCCTGATCTTTTGTTAATGTCTTCTTTAAAATCCAAAGTTCCGTCCCTACTGAAGAAGAGATCGCTTCTGGTAGCTTAAACCCATCTTTAATAATATGTCTTAATAATTCTCTTCTATTTCTACCTGAAACAATAATAGTGGGAACCATTGCTTGATCTGCTAATTCTTGATTTATATTCGTCTCCTCCAACATACCTTCTCTTTTAAATGTCCAATCATAATCTGAAAAAACGATGTGGGGTTTTGTATTGGGATTTAATTTTTTCTGATTATTTAATTTTTCTAACAATGGAGTATCTTTATAAAAATCTTCCATTTCTTTTGATAATTTTAACCAGTTAAAATAATTCTCTTTGGTTGGTTGTTCAGTGTTCATAAGTTTATTTTAATTGTTCTAGTCTATATAAAAAATCATTCGCCCATTTTCTAGCATTTTTTTCTCGTGCTTGTCTTTGTAATTGTCTTAGTTTTTGTTTCTTTAAATCTGGATCCATAGATAATGCTTCATTGATAGCATTACCTATAGCTAAAGCATTATTTGAATCCACAACTAAAACACTATCTCCAAGATATTCAGCTGCCCCAACATTTTCTCCAACAATTAAGACAGAAGGATTATTTATATCAGCAGCAAGAGCTGCTTCATCTACCATTAACAAGTAACCGTCTCTTTTACTAGTGTTTAAATGGACATTAGAAGCCAAATAATAAGCAGGAATCTCTTCTTGAGGTATCCCTGAAAAATATTTAATTGATGCAGGAAATTTTTCGTTTATTTGATTAATCCAACGATTAACCTTTTGGTATTCTTCTTGGTAAATATCTATTTCGGTCCTACTTGGAACACAAGAAAGTATCAATCCTGTATCTGAAGCTTTATCAGGGTTATTTTTTAAAAACTCATAATAACCGGCTAGCGTCCCTGGAAAATTTTTTATCGGATCTAATCTTCCTGCGCACATTAAAATATTCTCTTTCCCAAGCTCTTCTCTAATCTCTTTTGACCTTTCTTCAAAGCCTTCACTTGAAAATTGTTCAGGATCGACTCCTATAGGAAAAACACCTACCTCTATTTCTCTATTATCTAATTTAATAATATTATTACTTATTTCAACATCAGAAAAAAAGAATTGTACTGAATCAAAAAAATTTTTTCTATATGTTTCAGTATGAAAACCTATTAAATCAGCTCCTAAAATACCTTCGATAAATTGTTTATTATATTTTACCTTATCATCTGTTGTAAGTTCTCCTACAGGAGGAAATGGTATGTGGTGAAAATAACCGATAGGTTTTTGATATCCGCTCTTTCTTAATTGATCCGGAACTAACATTAATTGGTAATCATGTATCCAAGCTCTTCTACCCTTTCTATTGTTTATCTGATCCACAAACTTTTCATTAACTGTTTGATAGGTATTCCAAGCTTTTTCAAGATCCTCAGTTTCAACAGAATAATTTTCGAATCCGGGAAGTGGTTGATGCATCAACATCCATAAGTATTTATTACTGCTTGTTAAGTAAAATTCATTTAGTTCTTCTTCACTTAGTAAAACTCCTCCAAGTTTTATACCATCAAAAGGTAGATTTTGAAGATAATTTTCAATGAATTCCTCTCCTAAATTCTGTGTAGTTACAGGTCCAGGCCAACCTACCCAGTTAACATTATTCCCTGCTAATACTGGTTTTAGCCCTGTTATTAATCCCCCTCCGCCAGGACTGGATCTTAATTCACTTCCATCATAGTGAATATTAACCGACAATCTATTACTAGCAATTACAGTATCCTCTATTATATATTTTTCTAAAATAGTTTCAATGCTTAGGTTGTCCCTGTCACCAAAAAGCCTAATTTTCCCATCATCCTCTCTTTGATCGTCTATTGATTTAATTACTGAAACAATTTTTTGTTCTAAATTTTTCAAATCCTGCTCCTGTAAATTTGTATTTTTCTTTATTTTTACAAATAATTCAATCAAATCCATTGGATTTTCTTTATATTTTTCAATAAGTTCTGCCTTATCTTTCCTTAATTCCTCTTGTGGACATTTTCCTTCTTCCATAGTGCTTTGAGATTCCATGTTTTCATGATTCATTTTTTTTATTTTAAAGATTAAATTTTATATTGTATTATATGAAATTTTATTCAAAAACTTTTAGGTAGTCAATCACTTTCTCCTGCGGCTTCCTTATGGCTTAAATCTCTTAGAAAACTTTTTAAGAACTTACTGAGCCTATTCAATACCCCTCCAAAATCCCCAAAATATCTAAAACATAAAACTTTTTATTGGGAATGACCAACCCAAAAG
>WJJL01000056.1 GCA_014729725.1 Candidatus Moraniibacteriota bacterium
ATTCCGGTTCCTTTTATCTCTTTGGTGGTAAAAAGAGGCTCAAAGATTTTTTTCTCAAGCTTGGGATCAATGCCGGGGCCATTGTCTTTGACGGAGATGAGGGCTTTGTTGCTGCCTTGCGTTTGGGTTTTAACAGTAATTCTTTTATCTTTTTTCTTTAACTCATCAAAGGAATCAATAGAGTTGGCGATTAAATTGGAAATAACCTGATTTAATTTTAAGGGATTACCTCTTAAAATAATTTTTTGTTTTGGTAAAAATTCAAGTTTAATTAGTTCTTTCCTTAGTTTATACTCAAAAATTCTGATAGTCTGAGCGATTTCTTTATTTAGATCAAAATTTTGAATAAATTCCTGTTTTTTGATTTGTTTTTTAACAGCCGCTATTAGATCCTGCATAGATTCAGTGGTTTTAACCGCTTTATCTAGACATTTTTTAGCCTGAGCGAGCTCTCCTTTTTTAAAATAATCGGATTTTTGTAAAAACTCAATGTTTAAAACAAGGGCCGTTAGAGGGTTAACTAAATCATGGATAATGCCCGAAGCCAGTTTGCCAAATTCGGCAAAGCGATAGATGTGGGTTATTTTTTCCAATTGAGCTTGTTTTAATTTTTTGGTTTTTAACCTTACTTGTTTTTGGAGTTTTTTATTAAAATCGGTTACACTTTCATACAACAAGGCATTTTCAATGGCAATGGCGGTTTGGTTGCTGATGATTTCTAGAAATTCGATATCCTCTTGATAATAGGCTTGATCATTTTCTTTTGATCCTAAAAATATTACACCAATAAAATTATTTTTGTTGAATAAAGGTATGGATAAATTAAAATCAAATTTTTTAAAGTATTTATTGATCATTAATTTTTTCCTCTGAACCTCTTCTTTGATGATTATTTGGTTTTTAGTTTTTAAAAATTTTATAAGTTTTCTTTCATCTTTCAGTTTGATGTAGTTTAAAGATAAATTTTTAGAAAAGACTCCTTTTTTATCGATAATTAAAATTGTTGTTTTTTGAGCCCCAATAACCTTATTAAATTTTCTATTAAGGAATAATAAGGTTTCTCCTAAAGAAATGTTGTTGTTTAATTTTATTGAAATATCTTTAATTATTTCCTTAGGGTTGTGTCCTTTGAAAAATAACTTATCGCTGGAAGCTTTGATTTTATTATAAAGGGGGATAAACAGAAAAGAAAAAAATAAAGAAAAAGCTAAACCTATCATAGTTGTTTGGGGTTTTATCAAATAGGTGAATTCTCGAAAATTAAAATATATTACTAATTCATAAAATAAAAACAAAGTAATGGTTAATGCCAGATAAGTATAAACTCTACTTAGTACGAATTTTACTCCCATTAGACGGTGTCTGATTACGGCATAAGTTAAAATTGATGAAAATATTAAAGCGGAAAGGGTTCCAAAGCTTGTATATCTAGGGTTGCCTAAGAGTACTAAAAGCAAATTAAAGATTATTCCTATGGGAGCGGCCAACAAGAAACCAAAAATTATATAAAATAATTGCAATTTTTTTATACCTTTTGTTTGTTTGTAATTTTTTATAAAAACTCTCATCACATAAGCGATAAAAAAAAGTAAATAAACTAACAGAAGGATATATAATTCTCCTTGAACTATTGATATTCCCCAATCTTTAATGATTACTTTTTTAATATTATAATGTGTTGGAGCTAATATAATGAAAGGAAGGGGAGATAAGTAAATTAAATATAAAAAAATTTTTGATAGTTTTTTTTTGCTAGGAAAGACCCAGGAAAAATGTATCAGTAAAGGCGGCATCAAAGAAGGTCCGACTATTGCTAATTTACTCCAAAATAAAGAAGTTTGAGGATTTTTGAATGTTTCGGAAAGGTATATTGATAAAGTCCAAAGAAAAGAGGCAAAAATAAAAAGTGAAAGCGTAATATTTTTGGATGATTTCCTGTTTTTCATAAGCAATGCGGTTGCTAAAGAAAAAAGCGGGAACAAAGTTAAAAAATTTATTAAATGAATCACATTCATTTTTTTTGATTAAAATTTAAAGCAATGAATCATTAAAGCATAAAAAGATGAAATTTTGATAAAGTTTTTCTAAACTCTTGATAATCTAATAATATTTGTATAACATTTTGAAACATTTTAATTAAAAAGCTGCCCGAAGCGGTTGTTTAATCATAAGGAAATTTAACCGATTATTCTTTTTTGGTCAATATTTTTGAAGCTTCCTAAAACTTTATAAAATCTTCATCTTTTTTGTGTTTAAATAAAAGAATATTTTTTTAAATTTATGGAATATTACCAAGTGTCATTATTTATCGGAGGGGTCATTGGATTAACATCCGGTTTTTTGGTTTATCTAAACGATAAAAAAAATCCAATAAATAGGAAATGGTTTTGGGTAAATATGTTAACCGCTTTATGGAGCTTTGGTTATTTAGGAATGATTTCAGCCCAAACAGTTGAAATGGCCTGGATTAGTAATTGGATTCTTCACGCATTTGCAATATTTATTCCTCCTATGTTTTTAGATTTTGTTCTGACAATTACTAAAAAACGCTGGATCAAAAACTATAAAAATTTTTTAATTTCTATTTACATTTTAGCTTTTATATTTACTCCATTAAATTTCACCAAGTTATTCATTAAAGATATGCTTCCCAAACATGTTTTTAATTATGTTTGCGATGCCGGTCCCTTATATATGGTTTATACTATTTATTTTTGGTTGAGTATATTTGTATGTGCCTTAATCTTAATAGATTCAATTAAAAAGGAGAAAGGGTTGTTGTCTCAACAAATAAGATATATTTTATTTGCTGAAATTGCTGGTTTTATAGGAGGAGGTAGCGTGTTTTTTATAACTTTTAATATTAATATCCCACCTTATACCCTTGTTCTTTTTTCATTTCATCCTTTGATAATTACTTATGCGATCATGAGGCACCGTTTAATGGATATAAAATTTGTATTTAAAAAAATTTATGTTTTGATTTCTTTAGCTTTATTTTTGTACATTTCTTTTTACGCAGTCTCAATAATAGAAATAAAGTTTTTTGATAGTATTTTTAACCCCAAATCATTTTTTATTGGCACGATTTTTTCAATAATTACTGCCTTCTTTTTATTGCCTTTATTAAATAAAATTGAAAAAATGACTGACCAGCTTTTTTTTGAAGGCAAAAATCCTAAAAAAATTAGGGTCTTGCCTAGAATAAATTCTTAATTTATTCTAGAAACATGTTCAAATACAGTAAATTATCGACTCAAAAAATTAACAAAATATAATGGACCCGAAATTAGTACAGGTATAATTAGCAGAAATGGTAAATAAAAAATCAAAATGAGAAAAAAAATAATATCAGCTTATCAAAAAGCAAATATTGCTTTAGAAGCCTTTAAAGAAGCAAAATCAATTAATCAGTTAGGAAGCATCTATAAGGTGGATCCAAATATTATCAGTAAATGGAAAAAAACCTTAAAAGACAATGCCCCTTCGATCTTTCAGGATAAAAGAAAAAACGAATTTAAAGAGTATGAGACCAAAATCGAAGAGTTATACAAAATAATTGGAAAGAGAGACTCCGAGTTGGAGTGGTTAAAAAAAAACTTGCACATTAAATCATGATCAAAAAGTTTACCTGGTTAAAAAAGATGATTCCAATATAAGTAAATCAAGAAAGGCCCAACTTTTGGGAATTTCAAGAAATAGTCTCTATTACAAGCCTGTTTTAAAAACTGAAGATGAATTAATGATGGATAAGATTGATAAGATTGATAAGATCTATACAGATATCCCTTTTTATGGATCGAGAAAAATAAGTGAAGAAATTTTAAGAAGACATGATCAGGTAGTAAATCGAAAAAAAGTTCAAAGATTAATGAGAAAAATGGGGATTAGGGCAATTTATCCGCAACCAAAAACCAGTGCTACCGATAATCAACATCAAAAATACCCATACCTTTTAAAAAATTGTTTAATCGATAAAGTTAACGAAGTTTGGGGAACAGATATCACTTATATTAGATTAAAACAAGGGTTTGCCTATTTAGTAGCGATTATAGATTGGTTTTCAAGATATGTGATAAGTTGGAAACTTTCGGAGAGTTTAGAAACAAGTTTTTGTATAGATGCTCTAACAGAGGCTTTAAATAAAGCCAAACCTAAAATACACAATAGCGATCAAGGTGTTCAGTATACCAGTAAAAATTACATTGAGGTGTTAAAAAATCAAAATATCAAAATTAGTATGGATGGACGAGGGAGATGCATGGATAATATTTTTACGGAAAGGCTATGGAGAAGCGTTAAATATGAAAATGTATACATTAAATCCTATGAAAATTATCATGAAGCGGAAAAAGGATTAGATGAATATTTCGAATTTTATAACAACTACCGCATTCATCAGGCTTTGGGATACAAAACCCCACAGGAAATTTACAACTTTTAATATATTTTTAACAAGCAAAACTTTCTGCCAAATACAAGCACTTTTTCTGTATTGACAATGGGGTCCACCTTAG
>WJJL01000057.1 GCA_014729725.1 Candidatus Moraniibacteriota bacterium
CCTAAATTTTGAACCTCTAATAATGCCAACGATTTTATCATTAATGATTGCGACAAAACAAAATTCTATATCAAGGAATGCTTTTTCAATATTATTCAAAGCTGTTTTTCGAAGGTCATATTGAGATAAATATCTTTCATTTATTTTAATATTCCCTTTTTAATACCCATTTCGCTATACATTTCATCAACAATTTTATTTTTTTCTTTTTGATCTATGGCGGCGTCGCCTTTCTTTGCTTTTGGCGGAATATTCACAATGAAGGCTAATAATGCTGACCACCAAATGATATTAAACGAATTATCAAACCTTGAACCGATGAAAAAGTAAAGAAAGCTCAATAGTCCCATAAAAGCAACCCAAGCCATTGGCTTTTTGAAAACTATAAAAATAAAATTGTTGGATTGAATGATTAAAATATTCAAAACAAAAGTTAGAAATGCGATTGCTAATATTGTTAGAATTATGCTCATAGTTTTTATATTGGGTTAGTAAATTAAAAAATTCAATTTTATTAACTCCCGATAAATGAAATCTAAACCTAAAATTTAGGGATTTTTCTTAGATAAAAATAAAAAGAGGCTTTTAATAATGAATAAAAATGGAAGTGCCTACTTGGGAAAAATTATAGACAGTTTCGGCTGGTCCAACTCCCAGGCGAATACAACCGTGGCTAACCGGAATGCCCAGATGATTGGCGCCTTCCTTATATCCGTTAGTCCATTCCGGAAGTTCATGAATAAAGTGGCCGGCTCCGGTAAATTGCATTGAGTAAGGCATCCATAATTTATATTTTACAGACCAGTGATTTCTTTCTTTTCTCATAACTTTGTAATCGCCGGTCGGAGTATTCATGCCTTTACGGCCGGAAGAAATTTTATAAGTTCCCAAAGGCTGACCCTCGTAAAAAATGCTTAGCAGCTGCTTAGAAAGATTTACATCGATAAATTTTTCGGTTTTAATTTTGGGATTATCAGTGGAAACCCTGCCGTCGTTAACATAACCGCCCAGATTCCCGGTTTTAAATTCAATTCCTTTATCTTGCTCCAGATAGCTGCCATCCTTAGCTTTCAAACCGGCTTTAATAATAATTTTATAAGCGGTGTCCTGAGCGAAATTTTCCGGATTGATTACGGCAATATTTTCTTTTTGGGGATCAAATTCCACATGAAAAGGAGTTGGGGGTGTTATCTCCAGAGATTGCCTTAAACTTTCCTGTTCAAAAGGTTTGTCAAAATTTAAGATAAATTTTTGTTTGGTTAAAACCCCTTTGGCGCCTCCTTCAGGATTGCTTTTAACAAGTTGAAGCGGCTCTAAAGTGGAAAAAGTGAATTCCTTAATTTTTTTTGGTTTTACCCCCTTTTCTTCATTGGTATATCGGCTGAAAACCTCTACTGTATATTTTTTATTTAACTGGAAATTTTTTTCAGGCTTTAATACAAAATTTTTCTTTTTTTTGTCAAACATAACCTCAAATTCCAAATCTTCTTCCATTATTGTTGGTGGATCTTGGGGGTCTTTTTCAAACAAAGTAAGAGAAGGTTGGGCTTTGGAAAGCAATTTCTTAAATTCCTTGTCTTTTTTCGGGGACGAGTTGTCCGAGGTTTCCTGATCAGCTTGGTCTTCTTCCTTTTGCCCAGGAGAATCCTGTTGTTTTTTGGCGATTCCGACCCTAAACTCCAGATCGTAATCAACCGTGGGTTTATCAAAATTGATAAAGATATCTTCTTGTAAACCAACCCCTTGTTCTTTGAAAGGAGCCACACTGATTACTTTTGGAGCGCTTTGAACAAAAAATTCAAATTTTTCTTTAAAAGGAATTAAAAATCTACTTTTGCCTTCAAAAGCCAAGATATATTTTTGTCCCGGCCGCATGGTGTGTTCGGGTACAAATTTCATTTTGGTAAAATCTTTGTTCCAAAGAATGGATCCTTCGATTTCGGGAGTTATCTTTAAAGTTTGCTGCAAGGTTTTGCTTTCAATCGGCTGGTTAAAAGCCAGTATGATTTCCTGATCCGGTTTTAAGGACTCAGATGATTCCAAAGTAACTTTGGGAGCCAGATTTTCGATTTTATTGGATTTAAGAAAATAAAAAAAACCAAAAGCGACTAAAAAACAAACAATTAAATAAATTGTCCAGGAAAAAAATATTCCCCATTTTGTCTTTTCTTGTTCCACGAGTTATTTTAAGTTATTTAGAAATACTTTAAGATTTATTTTTTAGAGGTTTCCTAAAGTTTATATTTTTTTGAATTGAAAAATCAAGGCCAAAACACTCAATAAATAAACAAGAGACATTCTTTAACCCAACCCCTTTTGTTTTTTATTATAAGAATCATTCCAAAATTAATCAAATTTTTGACTTTTGGGCGCTGCTTGGGTTAAAGTAAAGAAGATAATAATTTTCAATTTTTATGTTGCAGTCCAAACTTTTTTCCCATACCAAAAAAGATGTTCCAAAAGACGAGAAAAGCTTAAACGCCAGGCTTTTGATTAAAGCCGGTTATGTCAATAAACTAATGGCCGGAGCTTACAGTTTTCTACCTTTGGGATTAAGAGTGCTCAATAAAGTAAGAAAGGTTATTCGCAGTGAAATGGATAAAATCGGTGGCCAGGAAATTCTAATGCCCTCTCTTCATCCCGCCAGTAACTGGAAAAGAAGCGGGGGTTGGGATAATATTGATGTTTTATTTAAAGTTAAGAGCAGAACTGGCAGAGATTACGCTTTGGGTCAAAGTCATGAAGAGGTTGTTACCCCTTTGGCTAAAGAAATGATCCAAAGTTATAAGGATTTACCGGCTGCCGTTTATCAGATTCATTGGAAATTTCGCGATGAATTGCGGGCTAAATCCGGGATTTTAAGGGGGCGGGATTTTGAGATGAAAGATATGTACAGTTTTCACGAAAATCAGGCGGATTTTGACCGTTTTTATCAGGAGGTTAAAAAAGCTTATTTTAGGGCTTATGAAAAGCTGGGCCTAACCGCCAAAGCCACTGAAGCTTCTGGAGGAAGTTTTACTGAAAAAATTTCTTATGAATTTATGGTTTTAACCAAGGCAGGAGAAGATGATATTTTTTATTGCGATAATTGTGATTATTGTATCAATGTTGAAATTGCAAAATGTGAAAAAGGGGATAAATGTCCTAAATGCAAAAAGGCTAATCTTAACAAGGCCAGGGCCTCAGAAGTAGGCAATGTTTTTGATTTGGGCCAAAAATATTCCAAGGATTTTGACTTAACTTTTACCGACAAAAAGGGAAAAAAGAAATATCCGATAATGGGTTGTTACGGTTGGGGAACCACCAGAACCATGGGTGTTTTAGTGGAGAAATTCAGCGATGAAAAAGGTATAATCTGGCCTGAAATCGCCGCTCCTTTTGATTTTCATTTGATTGAAATAAGTGCCAATAACAAACAGGTTAAAAAAGAAGCTGGAAAATTATATGTTCAATTAAAAGAAGCTGGAATTGAGGTTTTATATGATGACAGAGACGATAAAAAGCCCGGAGAAAAATTTGCTGATTGTGATTTGATCGGCATACCTTTGCGCGTTGTCATAAGCCCCAAAACCCTAGAGCAAGGGAAATTGGAAATAAAAGAAAGACAAAGCGACAAAGTGGAATTAGTTAGTAAGCGCGCCTTATTAGAGCGAATATAATTGGCAATTTTTTTTGTTTATGAAACATCCCTTTAAACCCAAATTTTGCTTTTAAAAAGAACAAACAAACAATAATCTAAAACAATTAAGGAACCTCTGAAAAACAAGCCTGCATGATAAAATAAAACATAAAAGAAACAAAATAAAATGGAAATAAATATTATAGAAATTGTAAATTTTTTGACGGATTTAAGTCAAACCGTAAGGGAAACTCATCAATTTAAAGTTATTAAAGGACTGTTTATTTTTTATTTGGCGGTGGTTGTTTTGGCTTTGGTAATTATGCTTTTGAAATATCCCAGTCTAAAGACTTACCTTATCTATGGAGGCCATATAGAAGACAGGCGAAAAAAAAGAAAAGCTTTTGTACCAAGAAGTCCTTGGGAGAAAATTCAATCCAAGTTAAATTCGCACAATCCCAATGAATGGAAATTGGCTATAATTGAGGCTGATAAATTATTGGACAAAGCCCTTGAGGATTTCGGGGCCCCCGGATTTTCGACCGGAGATAAACTGAAAAATGTGACTCAAGGGGATATGGAAGGCAACCTTGATCAGGCTTGGCAGGCCCATAAAGTTAGAAATAATATAGTTCATCATCCAGATTTTGAATTGGATAATAACCTGGCCTCCAGAACCATTAAACAATTTAGAGATGCTTGCGAGGCTTTGAAGAAGGGATGAATCTATATTTACTTACTTTCAAGGGGCTTTTTATTTCAAAAATTCAATTTTATTAATGATAAACATAACTTTTATTTTTTAATTTGATTTATAAAATAAAAAAACGGGCTTTAAAAGCCCGTTTTTTAAATATATATTAAGTTAAAGTCGGTTTTCTTTCATTTATTATTTCTTAGCAGATATAATCTTGTTCTCGGAAAAGGCCGGTTTAATAAATATAACCTTTAATTACTGAACTTTTGGCACTGATGGTTCTAGTGCTGACAACACCCCATCCTCTGTAATTCATTTCGCGAATGGTGATTGAATTGCCGCTGACTTTTTCCACAATTCCGACATGGCCCCATCTACTTTCACGGGTTACAATAATGGATCCCGCAGCCGGGGTTTTCCCGGTTTTGGCGCCATAGGCTTTGGCGTGGTATAGCCAGGTACCGGCATTACCTCCCCAGGGAACATGTCTTCTGCTGGCTACATACCAGGTACACCATCCATAAGGGAATCTATGAGCCGGATATTTAGCTAAATGAGCATTATTGGAAGAAGCGGCAGCTTTGCTGTTAACGGCTTCAAAAGTGGGAACTTTGGCATTGGGGTTGGATCGAGCATATCTTTGAGCCAATAGCTCTTGTTGAGTTGGTTTGTCTTCTCCTTGGCCGTCCGGAATTATAATAACTTGGTTTTTTTCCAGTTCGCCGTTGGCCGGCAAATCATTGAATTCAATGATTTTCTCCTCTTTGGCTTTATATTTCTTAGCGATTTTTTTGATAGTATCTCCACTGGCTACTTTATGTTTAACTCCGCTGGTGGGCAGAATAAAGATTTCATCGCCCGGTTTTATGACCTCATCGCTTGCCAAATCATTTGCCCATAAAATGGTTTTTGCGGAGATGGAATATTTTTGAGCGATTGTACTTACCGTGTCTCCCTCTTCAACTTTATAAATAAATACATCCTGATTTGTTTGATTAAATTCTTCCACAGTAGGGTTGGAAATGGGAGTTAAAGCTCCCAAAACCGTATTTTTTTCACCTTCTTCTTTAAGGAATTGTTCATAATCCGCCAATTCATCGGCATCAGCTATTTGAACCAAAGCCAGGGAATTGGATTTTTCGATTTTATTGGGGCTTGGCGTTACAGAGGCTTTTTTATCTCCCAATAAAAAATCTTCATCCAAAATATTTCCATTTTGGGATTTAATGTTTACAAAAGAAACAAAAACCGCACAAAATAAAACTCCGGCCCGGGTAAGGTTTTTCTTGAAAAATTTACTAATTGAAGACATGCGGCCTTTGGATAAAAAGGCGGCAAATCTTTTTTGAGAGTTATTAAACCTGGCGTGGGCTTCTTTTAACTTACATACGGCAGGCGAATGCTTCTTTCTTGTTTGAGAACTTTTTTGATGCTTTTCCAATTTCATAATATCGTCGATTTTTTTGGAAAAGTTTTTAGCATTTTTTATTATAGGATTAAATTCCTTTTGGCAAAAAAAATCTATGACTGTTTTAGGCATTTTTAGGTTTTCTATAAAATTTTTTCAAACCTGTAATGCCTTGGTTTACTGAAATTTTAAGGGCAAACTTCCTTCTTAAGTCAATCGATTTTTTTTGTTAATTTTTATAAAAAATGAATCTATTTTTAATAAGCCGTCCCTTTTTGGGACTCTAAAACAAAGTAGCACAAATTACTTTTTTGGTCAATAGTTTTTATTGGAATTTTAAAATTGTTTTGTAAAAATTTTTTTTCAAAAAAAACAATTAATTTTTTTATATCTTTTTTTACCAACTGTTTAAGGATTTCTTTTTCCAAGCCTTAATTCAATATCTTTTACTTCGCCGTCGCTCCATACTTTTAAATTTATGC
>WJJL01000058.1 GCA_014729725.1 Candidatus Moraniibacteriota bacterium
AAACATTTTTTATAAAAAGTTATCGTTTTTTTAGCAATTTTTTCCAATGACAACTCTTTTTTGGCAAATAAATATCCGTTTTGTCCCATTTTTTGCCTTTTTTGGTTCTGGTTTAACATTTTCACAACCGCTTCTGCGATCTGTTTGGGGTCTTCTTTACCAATCAAAAAGCCGGTTTTTTGGTCGATTACCATTTCCGGGAGTGCTCCGACTTTGGTTGCAATTACCGGTTTTTTAAAAGCGTAAGCCAGCGGAATCACTCCGGTTTGGCTGCCGGCGATATAGGGTAAGACAACGACATTTGCTTTTTGAAATAATTCACTCAATAACTTTTCTGAAATATACCGATTATAAATAATAAAATTTTCTTTATTTTTGATTAATTCTTGATATTTTTTAAAATCTTCTCCGGTTCCAGCGATTACAATTTTAAAATCTTTAATTTTTTTCCTAATTAAAGGTTCCGCCTTAATTAAATAATCTAACCCCTTATATTTAAAAATTCTGCCAAAAAAAAGAATCCAATTTTTCTTTTCTTTATATTTTTTAAAAATTTGAAAACCTTCATAGCCTCCATGAGGAATGATTGCTATTTGAGCTTTTGTTTTTAATTTTTCAAGCATTTCATTTTTTAAATAAGCTGAATGCAAGATCAAACCTTGGGAAAATCTCCTTAAAAAATAAGCGGTAAAAATTTTACCATTAGAACTTTCTCCGATATGCGGTTCAAGGTCATGAATGGTATCAATTCGAGTTTTTTTAAAAAAAGAAAAAAATATTGGTAAAAACCAGATATTTTCCCCTTGAAAATGAATCAGATCCGGTTTTATTTGCTTGATTTTTAAAATTAATTTAAAAATATGGATAAAATTGCTTAACTGGCGGTCTTTTTGGGGTTTGTGAAAATAAACTTTTGTCACTTTTTTTGAAATTTTTGCCTGACGATCTTTAGAGAGTTTATTTTTAGGAATTGCCAAATAAACTTGGCCTTTATTTTCTTTAGCTAAAGCATTAGTAATCTCAATCGTATAATCCGGAAAATGAAAACTGATCATTAAAATTTTCATAACTGCTCTTTTTTATTTATTAATTCTTTTTCACCGGCATTAAGACAACTGCCCAGTAAAAACCAGGAAAAAAATTGAAAAGTATATTGGACTTGAGGCGCTTCCACAAAAGAAGCCAAGCTCATATTGATAAATAAAATCAAAGGAATCACCGTTAAAATTTTAAAATCAAGGTTTAGCGTCCGATTAAAAAATTTAATTTTCTTAAAACGAAGGGATGCTTTTTTAATTATTCCCTTATAAGAATAATACAGCGCTCCAATCATCATCAGTAGATAACCGATCCAGCCGACGATTCCTCTTTCGATCAAAACCTGGAAATGATCGCTGTGGGAATGGACTAATCCCTCTTCGTAACCTTGCACTGATCTAATTACTTCCTCAAACATGCCAAAGCCGTAGCCTAATAAAGGCTTTTTTTTAAAAGCAAATAAAGCTTTATCCCAGATTTCGGCTCGAACATAAATGGTATCATACATATAAGGGTCAAACAGCTCAAAAATTCTGTTTCTAAAAATATCAAATAAAAAAATAATAGCTACAATCATTAATCCTCCGAAGATTGTATATTTTCTTATTTCTTTCTTAATCAAAGAAAAAACTCCTACCGCTAGGGCAAAATTAATCCAGGAGGATCGATTAAAGGTTAAGAGTAAAAAAATTACACTTATTAACAGACTAATACTTAAAATAACGGTTACTTTTTTATTTTTTTGATCTTTTAAAACAGCCAGCAGTAAACCCAAAGCACAAATCGAAACGATCATTAAGAACATGCCAAAATTATTCGGTTGGAAAAAGGTGCTTCTGATCCGAGGCAAACCTACATCGCCGGAATAAAAAAAACTACCGGTAATAATTTGAAATACTCCTGTTAAAATTGGAATAATCGAAGACATTAAAACCAGGCTAAGGGCTTGAACATACTTTTTTTTGCTGTTAAAAAAGACCAGTCCTAAATAATAAGCTCCAAATGAGCCTAAAAAAATAATTACTTCGTTAATACCTTCCAAGCGGTTAACCGAAGTCACAAAAGAAAGTAAATTCAAAAAAATTGCTGCTAAAATAATCCAAAATAAAGGCTTTTGATGAATTTTAGGTTTTCTTACTAAAATTTCTATAAAAATAACGACCATTAAGAAAAAATAAAATAAAGTGTACAAATCAAAAGATAAAGTTTTATTATCAAGGAAAAATAAAAGAAATCCTACGGCCAGCTGCAATTGACTTAACTTAAAGGTAAGGGGTAAAATGACAAAGGCGATCAAAATTAAATAAAAAAAGTTAAGATAGACTAGAAAAAGTAAAATAAAAAAAAGACCAACGCTTAAATAAAAATAGAGACTAGGCGTAGTTGCATCAAAAACGGTTAAGAAAAAAACAAATAAAGCGCCTAAAACCATTAAATAAAGATATCTTTTGTTTTTCTTAACCCTCATTTTAATTAGAAGAAATAAATTAATAGCCTTATATTAGCATTAAATACAAAAAAATGAAAAAAATTTTAGTCACCGGATCCGGTGGATTAATCGGTTCTCAAACGGTAAAATTTTTCGCCGAAAAACACTTTTCTATAATCGGTATTGATAATGATTTGCGAAGTTATTTTTTTGGCAAAGATTCCAGTACTAAATGGAATGTTAAATCACTAATTAAAAGTTATCCTAATTACAAACATTATAATCTCGACATTAGAGATCAAAAAAAAATTAAAACCCTTTTTAAAAAACATAAATTTGATTTAATTATTCATACCGCCGCTCAGCCTTCTCATGACTGGGCGGCCAATGAACCGCTTACCGACTTTACGGTTAACGCTAACGGCACCTTAATTTTACTGGAAAACACAAGGCTTTTTTCTCCAGAAGCGGTTTTTATTTTCACCTCTACTAATAAAGTTTATGGTGATCTACCCAATAAACTGCCTTTAGTTGAAAAAGAATTACGCTATGAAATTGTAGAAGATCATACTTTTTATAAAGGAATTGACGAATCGATGAGTATCGATCAATCCAAACATAGTATTTTTGGGGTCTCTAAAGTGGCAGCTGATGTCTTAGTTCAAGAATACGGCCGCTATTTTGGCATGAAAACCGTTAGTTTTAGGGGAGGCTGCCTAACCGGTCCGGCTCACAGCGGAGCGGAACTGCACGGTTTTTTAGCCTATCTCGTTAAATGTATCGCTACCGGCAAAAAATATACTATTTTCGGATACAAAGGCAAACAGGTCAGAGACAATATTCATTCTTACGATTTAGTCAATGCTTTTTGGCATTTCTACCAAAAACCAAGACAAGGAGAAGTCTATAACATCGGCGGAGCAAGACATTCCAATATTTCCATGCTAGAAGCGATCCAAAAAATAGAAAAAATCTTAAATAAAAAGGCCAACTATGAATATATTGATCAAAACCGAAGAGGTGATCATATCTGGTATATAAGCGACGTTTCTAAATTTAAAAAGCATTATCCTAAATGGGATTTTAAATATAATATCGATGATATCTTACAAGAAATCTGTACAAAAGGACATTTTTAAAAATAATTTTAGCTATTTATGTCAACCAAAAAAATAAAAAAAAATTATCAATTAGGCCGAGACTATCAGCGAGTCGCCATGTGGACGATTCTAAAAACCTGCAATTTTAACTGTGAATACTGCTTTTACAACGACAGTCAAGCCGGCTTAATCAAAAAAACCGCCCGAAAAATCTTAAAAAAAATCCCCAGCTTAGACCCTTTTAATTACGAAAAAATAACTTCTGAGCAAGCAGAAAAATTCTTTAATTCCACTGCCAAACGCTGGTATTTAATTATCACCGGCGGAGAACCCTTCATCTACCCTAATTTTATTGATATTTTAGCTAAAATAACTAAAAAACATTTAGTTACTATTTGTACTAATCTAAGTTTAACAGAAAAACTGCAAAGCGAATTTTTTCAAAAAGTTAACCCCAAAAATGTAAAAGATATTTACGCTTCCCTGCATTTAGCGGAAAGAGAAAGAATCGGCTTATCCTTAGATGAATTTATTCAAAAAGCCAAACTCTTTCAAAAAAAAGGCTTCCGAGTCATCACCGATTACGTCTTATACCCGCCTTACATCAAGCGTTTTAAAGAAATCAATAACCGTTTTCAAAAAGAAGGCCTAACCCTGGAAGCTAAAGTCTTCAAAGGCCTTTATCAAGGCAAAAAATACCCTGAAAGTTTTACCCCCAAAGAAAGAAAACAATTTTTTAACCACATTCAAGACCCGATTGAAAGAATCTACAGTTTCAAAATCCCCTCCTTCACCGAAATCCACTGCTCGGCCGGCCTCAACTTCTTTAGAATCACCCCCAACGGCCTAATCACCCGCTGCCCCAGCGACTGGGAAACTGTCGGTAATTTAGCTAAAAACAAATTTAATCCCTACAAAAAAATCAAACCCTGCCAAGTCAAATACTGCGACTGCCCTATCGCTTCAACCGAAAAATGCGTTGATATCAACAAAAGAATCAACAAAGAAGAGACGAGTTTGGAGGCTTTGATTGGGAGCCAGGATTAAGAAGGATTTACAGGATGGAACCGGGATTTACAGGATGAAAAAGGATATACAGGATGTTTTTTCCCATCCTGGCTATCCTTTTTTCATCCTGGATATCCTGGTTCAGACTACTGGTTCATCCCCCAAATAACCGCTTAACCTCCAACTTCAGCCCTCCAAAATTAACCAAAAGACCAACCTCTAAACCCGAAGCTTCCAAATAATTCTTGGCTTGGGCTAAATGCAGGTCTTCCAAGCAACTTAAAGCTTTAATTTCGAGTAAAACTCTATCCTCAATTAAGAAATCAACTCTTCTTGTCCCGATTTCCTTACTCAAATAATTTATCCCAATCTCTTTTTCCCGAACAAAATCTAATTGAGAGTTTAAAAATTCCAAATACAACGCCCGCTGATAAATAATTTCCTGAAAGCCGGGCCCTAATTCGTTATGGACTTTCATGCAACAGCCGATGATTTGATGAGTTATGTTTTGATATTTCATTCTAATAATTAATTGTTAAAAATTTTAATTTAAATATTTTAGCAAACAATTATTAAATAAAAATAAAATCTGGGTATGAACCAGGATTTACAGGATTTTGAAGGATGAACAGGATGGAACCAAGATAGCCAGGATAAAAAAAGGATATACAGGATGGAAAAATATCCTGGGTATCCTTCTTAATCTTGGGTATCCTGGTTCATATCCTGGCCATCCCGGTTCAAATTAAAAGAGGCCCCACCTCGGAAACATCAACCGTCTAAACTGCACGGTATCCGTTCTCCATTGAGATAGGGCCTTTTTTTTGCGGCGTTTGCTAGTCTGCCGCCTGCCACACGATGTGGACA
>WJJL01000059.1 GCA_014729725.1 Candidatus Moraniibacteriota bacterium
AATGGATGGGTTTTGCTTTTGGTTTGGGATTAGATCGCTGGGTAATGGCCAAATACAACATTAAAGACATTCGAACCCTCTTGGGCGGATATTTAGCTTATCAGCCAAAGATAGGAGAAGTCTCAATCCGGTAATTACAGGAATTTATGAATCAAGCCAACATATCGCTAACCAATATTAAGTTTATCAAGTGAAAATTCTATTCAGTCAAATCAAAAAACTGGTTCCCGGTTTAAAAGCAAGCGCTAAAGAAACGGCGGAAGCTTTAACCTTGACCGGATTAATGGTTGAAAGTTTTGAACAAGTAAACTATTTGGGTAAAAAGGATTATTTAATGGGACTGGAGGTTAGGCAAAACCGGGCGGACTGTCTTTCGGTTGCCGGCGTGGCTAAGGAAGTGGCGGCTTATTACGGTTTAAAATTTAAAAAACTAAAGCTTAGCGATTCTATTAAAGGAAAGGGGCAAGCAAAAATCAAGATCGATTGCAAAAAATCGGTAAAAAGAGTTTTGGCTGTAGAGCTGGGAGAAGTTCAAAATAAGCCCTCTCCTAAATGGTTAGAAGATTTTTTGAAATTATACGATATTAAAAGCATTAATCTGGCGGTTGATTTGTCCAATTACGTGATGCTCTTGACCGGCTACCCCTCGCACTTGCTGGATAAAAACAAAATGAAGGGGGGTCTTACCTGGACTTTAAATAAAAAATATAACAAAATCACCACTTTGGATAAAACTGAAGTAGAGCTTAAAAAAGACGAGGAAATCATTTTGCAGGATAATGAGAAAATTTTGGCTCTGGCCGGGATTGTCGGCGGAAGAGCCGCTGCTCTGGAAAAAAGCAGCCGATCAATAATCGCGGAAATGGCGGTTTATGACAGGAGTCTGGTTAAAAAAAATTCCAGGGATTTAAAAATCGTAACCGAAGCCAGCATCCGACTGGAAAAAAATCTGGACCCCGGCTCTTCAATTGATGCTTTTTATCTGCTTGTAAATTTGTTAAAAAAATACTGCAAGGCCAAAATCAAAAGCCAGGTGTTTGATTATTATCCTAAAAAAAGAAAATTGGAAAAAATTAAAGTAAATTTGGCAAAACCCTCGTTGTTCGCGGGTGTTGAGATTAAAGATAGGGAATCCAAAAAAATCCTTAAAAATCTGGGATTTACAATCACTAAAGAAAGCAAAAACCAACTAACCGTAATATCCCCTGAGGAAAGAATGGATGTTGAACTAGAAGAGGATGTGATTGAGGAAATTATCCGAATAAGAGGCTATGACAAAATCCCCAATAATAAAATTCCGGCTTTAACTGTTGTTGAGGAAATCACCCCTTTTAAGTTAAAATTGGTTGAGGAAATTAAAAAACACCTGGTAAGTGTGGGATTTGACGAAATATTGTCTCTACCTTTGACAAAACCGGGCTTAAATAAAAAAGCCAATTTCCTTAAATGGAAAGAGGTCCCCACTCAAAATCCGGTAAACGAAGAGTTCCCCTTTTTGCGCCAAAGTCTTTTCCCCGGACTCTTGAACCAACTGGAAATTTACAAAAAAAACAATGTTACAAAAATCAAAATGTTTGAAATCGGAAAAATTTTTGGTAAAAAATCCAAAAAATTTGTGGAATATGAATCCCTTGGAATTTTTCAAAAAAACGAAAAACTGGAAAATTTCCAAAAAAACATTGAAGGAGTTTTGCGATCAATGGGATTGACCAAACTAAAGTATCAAAAAGCCCAAACGATTCCGGTGTTTGCCAATCCACTTTCCTGTTGGGATGTTTATGTAGACAACATCAGGATAGGTATTGTTTATAAATTAAAAGATTTTAAACAAAATTTTTATTATTTTGAAGCAATTATTAATACCCTCTCCGGCTTGGTTAAAAAAAGTCCAAAAAACCCAACCAAAGAATTAACCAAAAAACTGATAAGTCTGGACGCTAATATTGAAATCAAAAACTCCCAAAAAGTTCAAGATAAGCTGGACAAAGCCAAAAAACTTATTGGCCCGAAAAAATTATGGAGTTTAGAAATTGTCGATAAATATAAACCTAATAAAAACCTAACCAGATATACGGTCAGGGTCGCCTACTTTGGTCTTGGCGACAAAGAAGCCAAAAGGCTTCATTTAACAGCCTTTGGGTTGAAAAAAAGTTAAATGCAAAACCTTCCTTTAAGTCTGCGCGCTACTACCTTTTGTTATTTAACTTTGAACGAAGTTTGAATTTGAATCTTCTTGTATAATTACGATATATGATAGTTTAGCAACTTAAACCTCTCACTTGCCTTTAACTGGTTGAATTTCTCCGGACTTTGGGTTTTGTTTTGCTGGTTTTTTTTCCAAAACCAACGATTGTTTAAAGCAATTTTAATAGCATAAACCAGCTCGTCTAAAGCATAGGGATTAACATATAGCGCTTCCCTGCCCACAACTTCCGCCAAGGAGCTGGAATGCGAGCAAATCACCGGCGTTTTGCAGGCTAAAGCCTCCAAAGGCGGAAAACCAAAACCTTCATAATAAGAAGGATAAACAAAAACATCAGCATTGGAATAAATATGTTTTCTTTCTTTGTCCTTAATTTGGCCTATTAGTTTAATATCTTTTTTGAAGCTGGAATTTTGAATCAAATCCTCTGTTTCCTTAAAAAGCCAACCAAAAGATCCGACAATGACCAGTTTTTGCTTGATTTTTTCCGCTTTTTTTAAATAATTGAAAGCTAAAATTATAGAGTTTAAATTTTTCCTTGGCTCTAGTGTTCCCAGCGCTAAAATATAGCCTTTTGGGGGGAGTTTATATTTTTTTTGGATTCTTTTGTTTTTGTCTTGGCTTTTATTGCAAAAATACAAATCCTTTGAAATTCCAGGGTAAATCACTTTGGTTTTTTGTTTAATTTTTTTTCTTATCTTTGATTTATTAAAAAAATTCACAATATCGTTTTTGCTGGATTGAGAAACCGTTACCAAACGATCGGCTCTTTGAATAAGTTTTCCCGGATTTATCAAAAAATGCCAAAGTTGTTGGTAAAAACTAAAAAACTCCCTGTGTTTTAAAAAAGACAAATCATGAAGCGTTAAAATTAAAAAACAATTCTTACTAAAAGCATTAAAAATTATGTTTGGTAAAAAAAACACCTTGGTTTTCAACAACTTGTCGAGTTTGGGAAATCTTAAAAAAGTCAAACTTAAATTCAAAAGCTTGTTGGGATAATAATATCTTTTAATAAAAACATTGGGATATTTTTCAAACTCTTCCAATTCCTTGGGATTTTGCTTTTTAAAGGAATTGTAAAACAAAATATAAACATTTTTTCTATCCTGCAAAAAAAGCGCCCTTAAAAGACCGGTAGTGTATTCTTTAATTCCGGTTTTGTTTTGTTGAGCTAAAAGTCTAACATCAATTGCGATTCTCATAATAAAATATTTTGGTTTTGACTCTTTAATGGGTGGTGTTGGAAACTTTAAACAACCTCTGAAAAAATAAAGTAATCTGACAAAATTACAATAGCTGATTGTTTTTTTAAAGACTTATTAAGAAGTTTGGGTTTAGGCCGAATTAGGGCATTCCTAATCTTTGATTATTTAGGTTTCCTTAAGATAATGAATAATTAAAACAACAAAAACAGTTGCAAAGGCGGTAATAATAAGGGTTAAAAGAAATAAAACAACAGAGCTTATTTCGTTTTTTTCAATATAGGGGTCGCTAAAAATCAGGTCAAACCAGATTTCTTTGTCTTTTTTTTGAGCTTGCAGTTTGTTTTTAAAAATCTTAGCTATGTTTTCTTGAATTTTTTGGCCTTCTTTAGGTGAAAGAGTGTCAAAAGAAATCTCCAAATAGTTGGGTGCCAGTTTCCTGGCTTTTATAAATTTTGAAGGCTTTTCAATGGATCTCGACAGCTGACTTTCTTTAATAACCCGCCTTATAAGAGTCGGGTCATTAAACCATTTTTCAAAGGAATCTGAGAAAACCTCAATTGCTCTTTGGGAGTAATAATTATCATATTTGTAATCATCGGTTTGGTCCTTCCCCAGTTGAATTATATTAATGGAAGAGACCACCTTGTAGTCTTTGACCTTAAAATGATTAACAAAAACAGCCATCCCTCCCGCCAAAATCGCGCAAAAAATTATCAATTTTAAATTTTTTTTAATAATTTTTATCAAAATTTTAAGCTCCATATAGATTGATTTTAAATTTTATCAAAAAACACCTTTATTATAGAAATTTTTCTATCCGCTTCCCAAAACACCAATAACTATTCCTATTGCCGCCATAACCGCTGAGATTATCCAAAAACGCATTACCACTTTTGATTCAGGCCAGCCTTTGGCTCTAAAATGATAATGAATTGGAGCCGCTAAAAAAACTTTTTTACCGTTTCTAAGCTTTTTTGATAGCAACTGAATAATAACAGATAAAGCTTCTACCACATAAATAAAAGAGATCAAGGGTAAAACCAAAGATGAATTTGTCAGTAAAGCAACCACCCCCAAAGTCGTGCCCAAAGAAAAGGCTCCGGTGTCTCCCATAAAAAATCTGGCCGGATAAATATTAAACCACAAAAAGGCCAGCAATCCTCCGCAAATAGCCGCGCAAAAAGCAGCTAAATCTATTCGCTCCTGAAAAAAAGCAATCAGGCAAAAAGCGCTAAAAGAAAAAAGAAGCACCCCCCCGTTTAATCCATCAAGGCCGTCTGTTTCATTAGAGGAAAAAGCGGTGGCTATGATAATAAAAACAAAGTATAAAATATAAAACCAGCCAACCGCTACATCTCCAAACCCCGGGATATGAATACTGTTATAATCTAATTTAAAATAAAACCACAAACCGCCTGCCAAAGCAATTATGGAAAGCCATCCCAATCGATACCAAAAACTTATCCCTCCGCCCTTATTCCCGCCAATTCCTCTAGTGGAAAAATAATCATCAAAAAAACCGATTATGCCGGTAGCGCCTAGGGCAAACAATGGAAGCCAGGTTTGTGATCGGGAAAAAAAATTCAAGTTAGAGACAAAGCTTTCTTCTTCCACCCAAAAAGTAAGAAAATAAAAGAAAAATGCCAAAACCAAAACAGTAACCCAAACCAAAATTCCTCCCATTAAAGGGGTTCCCTCTTTGCCTTTGGTGATTTTTCTGGTGATCGGGGCATGCTCCCCGCTAATAGTCTTTTTTTTGGTTTTTGTTCTAAAATGTTTATACAAAATACCCGACAAAACAGGGGTCCAGGCCAAAGAAAACAAAAAAGCAAAAAGACCAATTAAAAAAACCTTGATTACATCTATATAGAGAGGTACGGTAAATATTTGAGCAAATTCCATTTGTTTTGTTAAATTAAACTACTACCAGGTATAATTGTCGAAGCTCCATTCAATAATATTCTCCATTTCATACCATCTGGTTTTTTTGGCACTGTTTAAAATCACCCCAATCGCCTTTCTTTTTCCTTTTTTATCCTCCATGGCTGTCATTAAACAATAGCCTGCGTTGTAGGTAAATCCGGTTTTCCCCATCTCTATGCGATTAGCCAAATGTTGAAAATTTTCATCTCTTAAAAATTGATTGGTGTTTCCCACTCGATGCACCAAAATACCGTCGCTGGAGGCCACCTCTATGGGTCCTTTGATTCTCATAGTATCGCAGGTCTTTTTCTTTTTAGCCGCGTATTGAGTGATAAGAGCTATATCGTAAGCGGTGGAGTGGGAAACTTCGTCTTCCAGTCCGGAAGGTTCCACAAATTTAGTATCCAACGCACCCAAATCTCTGGCTTTTTCATTCATTAATTTGGCGAACTCTTCTGTGGATCCGCTAATATGTTCGGCAAGAGCAATGGCTGCGGCATTATCCGAATTCATAACCATAGCTTTAAAAAGTTTGTCCGCCTGAATCCTTTCATCCCATTTCAAACTAACTCCGGCTCCCCCGGAAAAAGCGGCTTTCTTGCTTATCCAAACCTCTTCATCCCAATCGGTAATCTTTTCCTCTACAATTATCGCTGTCATTACCTTGGTTAAGCTGGCAATCGGCATTTTTTTTCTTTCTTCTTTGGCAAATAGAATTTTTCCGCTATCCATGTCAATTACAACAACCGAATGAGCATAAGGTAAAACCGGTTCCGGATCTGGATCTTCCACCAGTTTGGGGACTTTTTCAAATTTTTCCACTTCTATTTCTTCTATAACCTCTTCTATTTTAATCTCTGGCTTTGTCTCAATAATCGGACCTCCTCCAAGCTCGGCTTCTTGCCCTTGTTGCTGTTGGGCGCTGGAAGAAATTAAAAAGATTATGATAATTAAGGTTACTATCATTTTTATTTGTATTTTAATCTTTTAATTAAATTTGAAAATATAAATCTAAATAGAATTTTATTCCTTTAATTTTAACTTTTATAAATTTATTTGCCAACCACCAGTTTCTCAAATCCGTTTGCCGCTCTTAAAAGCGTTTCTTCATCCCACCATTGTGACATAAAATGGATGCCCACCGGAAGTTTATTTTTATTTTCATCCATCAAAGAATCAGCGGCCTTGTTGGAAACCCAGCCCGCATTAATGCTTAAGGCGCAGATATTAGCTAAACTGGCATAACTTACAAAAATGTCAGCTAAATACATTGCCAGCGGATCGCTTTTTTCGCCAATCTTAAAAGCGGGAGATGCCATAGTGGGCGTTAATATTAAATCAAACTTTTTAAATATCTCTTTAGCGTTTTTCCAGATCATTCTTCTTACTTTTTGAGCCTTTTTATAATAAGCGTCGTAATAACCGGCGCTCAAAGCATAGTTCCCCAGCATTACCCTTCTTTTTGCTTCTTTACCCAAATATTTACTCCTGGTGTTTTTGTAAGCTTGTTTTAAATTTTTAGCTTCAGCGTCGCTCATACCAAACCGAATTCCATCGAATCTGGCAAGATTGGAGCTGATTTCACTGGGTACAATTATATAATAAGTGGCAACTGAAGGTTCGGACAAAAGAGGCATGGAAATTTCTTCAATTTCCACCCCGTTTTTTTTCAACTTATCAAGACTGTTAAAAAAAATTTCCTTTACCTGATCATCCAGGCCTTCACGCTCTAGAGCATCTTTAGGGTAGGCCGCCCTGAGACCCTTCAAACCTTGACTGAAGTCCCGGGCGAAATCCTTGCCGCCGGCTCCGGAAGAGGTGGAGTCTTTGGGGTCTTTAGAGCTTAAAACCGAAAGTAAGTAAGCGGCATCATCGACATTTTGCGTTAAAGTGGAAACCGTATCCGTGGAAGAACACATAGAAATTAATCCATAGCGGGAAATTCTGCCATAAGTAGGTTTTAAGCCAACCAAACCCAAAAAACAACCCGGCGCCCTAATTGAGCCGCCGGTGTCAGTCCCTAGCGCCGCCAAGGCGCCACCATAAGCTACGATAGCCCCGGAACCCGATGAACTTCCTCCGGGCACTCGATCAAGGTCATAAGGATTTCTGGTGACTCCATAAGCTGAATTTTCCCCACTTGCTCCGTGGGCGAACTCATCGCAGTTTGTTTTAGCAATTATTATCGCTCCTTCTTTTTTTAGTTTTTCCACACAAGTGGCGTCATGGGGGGGGAGATAATTTTCCAAAATTTTGGAGGCGGCAGTGGTTTTTAAACCCTTTGTTGTAATAACATCTTTTACGGCAATCGGGATTCCTTCCAGTTTTCCAAGTTTTTCCCTATTCTTTATTTTCAAATCAACTTCTTTAGCTTTATTTAAAGCCTCCTTTTGATTTAAGGTTATCACGGCATTTACCCCCTTTTTACCTTGATCAAATTTTTCGATTTTATTTAAACAGCTTCTTATAAGTTCTTCACAGCTTAACCTCTGTTGTTTTAAATCTTGAATGGCTTTTTTAATAGTCATGAAAATGTTTTTTTATAATTTAAAAATCCCGAAAAAATTCTAATAATTTAGGATAAAACTCAAGGATTTACGGTAAAATATAAGACATTAAGGAATCTCTGGGTCTGAAAAACAACAATCATCCATATATTTATAGATTATTAATCGAGAATTGACAAGAACATCCTACTCCTGAAGTAAAATGTTTAAAATTGTGGTTCCGAAATTTTTACTAGTAACGATCACTAATCCGTCTTGAGCCAAAGCATAATCAAGGGAAAGCGATTGATTCAGGTTAAAATTCACATATCTTCTGCTTTCGCTTATAGTACTCTTTTGAAAAGGTCTTTGTTCTATAAACTGCTTGTTTTCCCCAACATATAAAGGCTTTAGATCCTCTATCATTGTGGCCTCCCAAGATTTAAGCGAAGAAAAAGTGGGTTTGTTTTGTTCATTAAACATTAAAAGCAATCCCAGCCTGATTTTGTTGGGAGCTTCCTGATTTATGGATTCCAAAAACACCATAAACTCATAATCAACAACATCATCCTCTACAGAGGGGGGTAGTTTTATCTCCAAAGCCTTAATTAGTTCCTCAAGGGAAATTTTCTCTTCCTGGGAATTTTTGATTTTTAAAAGATATATGGTTTGAGCATTAATAAGGAGAGAGCGCTCTTGAATAAATGAATAAATTCCCTCTTTGGTAATTTGCTTTTCTTCGCTGGTAAGCTCATCCCAAACCTCCTGACTGATTGTTTGGTCTTCTCCGGTGCCAACCTCCCTTTTGGTGGTGTTGATTTCACCAATATGGCCCGCTTCTATGGCTTTATTGATCGATTTTTGAATGTTTAACTCCTCAAAACGAATCGGGGGGCTTGGGCTGGGTGTTGCTTGGGGGGAGGTTTCCAAAGCATCTGTTGGACCGGGAGACAGGTTCGGCTTAGGGGTTGCTATGGTGGGCCCGGAAGGATCTTTTTGCGTTTGGGGAAATATTATTCCCTTAATATTTTTAATCTTGTCCAAAGTAAATTGAGCATATCCTAAAATTATTTGAGTGGAGCTTTTATTTTTGCCGGTTATTTGGGGGAGCATAAAAAATCCCGCTAAAATCCCCAAAATCAAAATTCCAAAAATTAACCACTTGATAATTTTCCCTAGATTTTGATTGCTGGGGGCTGACTGCTCCTGCTGCTGTGAGCTGTCTTTTTCCAGCTCTTTTATGTCAACCTGACCAAACTCCACTTTTCTTTTGGGTTTGTTTCCTCCAGGGTCGGCGCCTTGCTGCGATTGAGAATTTTTAGTTTTCGGCAAAACGGAAAAAGGGCTCTTGGTTTCCTTTTTGTCGGAAGGAATCATATTGGGACTTTCGGCCTCCTGTCCAACTTTTTGAAATTTATCCTCGTTTATATCCACTACAAAATTCTCCACTGTTGCGGGTTTTCCACTTTTTATGGAGTTTATAAGATTCTTATAGCTTATAAGATCAATTTCGATTTTTTCAGTTGAAGCCCCTGTAGCATTTGCCATTTGATTTTTATTTTTTTATTTATTTGACCACCAAAACAAAAGTCTATTCCAATCCCAAAAATTTTAAATAATAATTAACATTAAACCCTTTTAAAATATCGGTATAAACATAAACATAATACCCCCCGAAAGCCATGAGTAAAAAAACAAAAAAAGCCACCAAGAGTCTAATTGTTTTTTTTAGGCGCTTGTTTTGTTTTTCAACCAATTCCGGATTGTATTGCCCCTGTTGTTCCAAAAGGTGTTCTTTGTTTTCTTTTAATCTCGGCTCTTCCTGATTATCCGGTTTTTTAGCTGAGCCAGAAAAAACAGTCTGGGATTGAGCTTGGTCTTGTGGCTGAGGTTGTGGGTTTGGAGGTGTCTGGATTTTGGGGGAAGCCTGAGGTTGGTTGTTGGGTTGCGGTTGCTGAAATTCGGCTTTTGATTGCTGGGTGAGAGGATTGGGTTTAGTTTGTTCAAAAGAAGAATCCGGGTCGTTTGTTTTTCTTTGGGAGGGGTGTCCTTGATTGTTCAAATCAAAAGCAGAATCTTGACTGCCACCACCCAAACCACCACCCCCGAGAGGCGGAACCGGTAAATCAACCGTATCTTTGTTTTGATTGTTTTGTTTTTTTGTTTTCATTGGAGAATTAATGTTTATTGATTTGGGTTCTACCGGTTGCTCTACCTTAAAGGTGGGTTCGGCTTGCTTAAAAAAATCAGAACTTTCCGATTGACTGTTTTTAGCTAAATCATCGGAGCTGTTTGCTTTTTTTTGAGAAAAACTGGTTTTTATTTGGGGTTTTGCCTGCATTTTTGTTTTATTATAATGCTAAATCCGCCAAATTTAAAAAATTCCTAAAAACTGTTAGTTTGGCTTGTGTTTGGGTGTTTCAAAATCCCTGTTTAAACATCGAAAAAACGCCTCTGAAAGGTTTTTAAAAACAACTTATTCTTAATTATTAATTTATCAAGCCGCTTTTTATTAGTCAACTATATCAATAAATATTTTTCAAAAGCCAAAAAAGCTTTAGGCTTATTTAAAAACCAAGCTGGCTCCACAACTCTCTCTTTATTTATCCCAACAATTATGATAGGATAATTTAACCAAATGTTTTTACTTTTTAACCAACCTTTTTGGTCTTAAAAACACAACATTCAGCCTGTTTTTAAAATATTAAAACTATTAAACATAATTAGGAATTATACTTTCATGGAGCTTAATAAAAGAGAAATTTGGAGATCTATTTTAAACGAGATCGAGGTAAATATAAGTAAAGCAAATTTTGTTACCTGGTTTAATAACACCTATATATATGAAGTTGGTGATAAAAAAATCACCATTGCTGTTCCAAGTGGGTTTAGCAAGGAGTGGCTAGAAAACAAGTTTGACGCTAAATTAAAAAAATACTTAAAAGATTTTTATAAAAATATTTCCGAGATAGAATATAAAATCGTTCCCCCGGAAAGACCAAAGGATGTTATTGGAAAAAAACAAAAAAAACCTCAAAAATCTTATGATTCAGAGATTGTATCCAGGCTTAAAAACTCTAACCTTAATCCCAAGTATTCTTTTGAAACTCTGGTTGTGGGGGAACACAATGAATTGGCAAAAGCCGCTGCGGAGGCGGTAGTGGAAGAAATAGGGGTTAAATATAATCCTTTATATATTTTTGGTGGAGTTGGTCTTGGAAAAACTCATTTAATTCAAGCTATAGGAAATTGCGCGGTTCAAAAAAAACCAAAAACCAAGGTTAAGTATGTTTCTTCGGAAAAATTTACCAATGACTTTGTTTTGGCAATTAAAAATCAAAAAATCAATGTCTTTAAAGACTTTTATCATAATCTTGATGTTTTATTGATTGATGATATTCAGTTTATTGGGGGTAAAGAGGGAACTCAAGAACAATTTTTTCACATTTTTAATAATCTTTATCAGGAAAACAAGCAAATTGTTTTGTGTTCCGATTGTCCCCCCAGATCAATTCCAGCCCTGGAAGAAAGGCTATGCTCAAGATTTGAAGGAGGAATGATTGCCGATGTTTCCAGACCCAACCTAGAAACCAGAATCGCAATCCTAATTAAAAAAGCCGGTGACTTAAACTTCCCCAACATTCCTTCCGATGTTTTGGAGTATATAGCCTCTTACGCTTCCTATAATGTTCGGGAGTTGGAGGGGTTTTTAAATAAGTTTGTCGCTCATTGTCAATTAAAAAAATTAAATCCCAATCTGGAAAATGCACAAAACATACTAAAAGACGATTTTTCTAGGCTTTCCAGGGAAAAATCAGGTCCTTCCGGTATTATTGATATTGTTTCCAATTATTATAAAGTGGAATCGAGCTTAATTAAAGAAAAAAGTCGAAGAGCCGATATTATTAAACCAAGACAAATTGTTGTTTATATTTTAAGAGAAAAAATGAAACTATCCTTTCCGGTAATTGGTAAAGAGTTGGGGGGAAGAGATCACACAACCATTATTCATAATTATAATAAAGTTAAGAAAGAGTTTAAAAAAAACCCTATCTTAAAACAGGAATTTAAGGAAATTGAAAAAATACTGCCCTGAATTTTATAAATCAACAAACAGGATTGATGGTTGTTTTAGGTATAAAACAACTTGACTCACCTTAATTGTTGAAAAATATGTTAATAACTTTGTTATAAATCGGATGTGGATTTTATGTTAATTTATTTTTAAAATAAATTTTATATTTATAAAAACAAAACTCCCCGGATTAAAATTCCCAAAAAAACCCTTTATTTGTAATCTTTTTTTGATTAAAATAAATTATCCACAAACTTAATATAATTATTTATATAAATATATAATTAATAATTAATACAATAATATGAAAATCACTGTAATAAAAGATTATTTAACCAAAGCCTTACATATCTTATCCAGAGTTGTAAGAAGTAGTGGAAATCTTCCTGTTTTATCCAGTGTGTATTTTGAGGTGAAAAATAATAAACTAACTTTAAAAGCCACAAATCTGGAAATTGGGGTGATTTATAGTATTGGGGCTTCGGTGGAAAAAAAAGGTGAGGTCGCTATACCTTTGAGAGTTTTAAATGATGTTGTTGATGGAGTTGTTGAAAAAAAAATAAAGTTGGAAAAAAAAGGCGATAGTTTAAGAGTTAAAACAAAGTCAATTGATACTGAAATAAAAGGTTTAGATATTGGTGATTTCCCTATAATTCCCAAAGTGGAAAAAGGTAGGATTTTTAGTCTTGATAATCAGATTTTATCTAAAGCCATAGAACAGGTTATTCCTTCTATGGCTATTTCCAATATGAGACCTGATCTATCCAGTGTTTTTATAAAAACCAATAGCGATATTAGGGTGGTGGCCACCGATGGTTTTCGGCTTGGAGAAAAAATAGTTACCAGTGCTGATTTAAATAAAAAGCAAGATCCCAACTCAATTATTCTACCCGGTCAATCCGCCAGTGAAATTATGTATATTTTAAGTCAAATACCGGGGGTTTCTTCAATAATTTTAGAGGAAAGCCAAATCGCCATTAAAAGCGAAAATTTATATATAGTTTCTAGAATAATTGATGGAAATTATCCCGATTACACCCAAATAATTCCAAAAGAATTCAAAACCACCACCATAATAGACAGAAAAGAATTTTTAAACTCCGTAAAGTTGGCTTCCATTTTTTCCGGAAAAGATATGAATGATGTTTTAATAGAAGTTAACTCTAAAAAGAAAAAAATAATCATCTCATCTCAATCCAAGGAGGTGGGTAAAGGGGTTTATGAGATTAAAGGGGAAATCAAAGGTGGGGATGTTAAAATTATTTTAAATCATCGATATTTGGTAGATGGACTAAATTCTATTCAAGAACAAAATGTTGAGCTTTATTTAAATAAGGAAGATACCCCTATTTTAATAAAACCATTTAAAAAGGGTAAAAAAAGTAATTTCTTATATCTCTTATCTCCTATAAAAAAACAATAAAAAAATTCTTATTTGCCGGGTTTAAGCTTTTTATTTAAAGAGATTCCTTAAATAGAGGGAATTATTTCTTGGTTTAAGGTTTTTTATTTTTTTTTAATCTTTTTTTTATTTTTTTTTAATAATTTATTGATATTTTATTAACAGGTGATAATTTTCACCCGAAGGGTGATAGAGGTACGAGTCTATTACCCTTCGCCTTCCGATAGCTTAGGTTTTGAATCTTTTTGCTGGGTTTTATTGTTAAAAACAAAATAACTCCCTTAAGAATTTAAAATTTATCACCCTTTTTTTGTTGAGATTTTCTTAAAAATTTCTAAAATGCCTAATAATGTTTTTATAATAACTAAAATCCATAATTTAAAAAAAATGAAAAAAATAACCTTAATCCTCCTTGTTGGGTTTTTATTAAACCTCTCTCTTTTTTTAAAAACAAATGCCCAACAAAACTCGATTATTATTAGTGAATTTATGCCAAATCCCAACACTGTAAGCGATAGTTTAGGGGAATGGATTGAGCTTTATAACAATAGTCTGATTTTACAGGATTTAAATGGTCTAACAATTCAAAACCAAACCAAGGAATTTCTAATATCAGAAAGCCTTACAGTTGAGCCGTTTAAGACGGTTGTTTTATGTAAAAACAGTGATTTTTCCACCAATGGGGGTATAAATTGTGATTATCAATATGGTGGTTTAAGTTTGGTAAATTCCGGGGGTTGGATTCAGTTGACAGATAATCAGAATCTCATAAATAAAGCTCAATATAGTTCAGATTTAGTTGAGTCGGGTAAATCTTTAGAATTAGACTGTTTTAGTTTAAATAAAAGCGTGTTTAATGATGATGACTTTCTATTAAGTCAGACCCAGCTGTTAAGTGGAGATTGGGGAACCCCGGGTCAATACAGTTGTTCTGTTCAAGAAACCCCAACCCCATCTCCAACCCCATCTCCAACCCCATCTCCAACCC
>WJJL01000060.1 GCA_014729725.1 Candidatus Moraniibacteriota bacterium
AGACTTAAAACATTCTCTTTCCTTTGTTTTTCGGTTTCTCTTGCGATCGCCCATTTTTTATTGAAAGGTTTTTCATTAACAAAAAATTCCAACTCCTTTTCACAACGGATCATTAACCTTGTCCATTCGGTGCTAAACTCAACCCAAAAATCATTCCAAGCCTCGATTTCCTCTTTGGTCTTTTTTTGAGCAAAAAGCAGGCTGGTTTTGGTGGAAGTGAAAGGTTCGAAAGACAGCTGAGGCAAGGAAACAACGGCTTTGACTTTAAAATATTTTTAAATAAAAAGCCGAATATATTTGTTTTCGGTCGTATCAAAGACACTTTCGGGTAAAACCACACCAAGACGACCATTTTCTCGCAATAATTGATAGTATCTATCAATGAAAAGATTTTCGGAATTCTTTTTACCTCCAAAGATAAACTCCTTTTTAACATTCTTTTTAGTTTCATTATCTAAATTAACCGAAAAAGGAGGATTGGTTGCTATTACATCGAATTCTTTATTTACTTGCTTATCATAGTAAAGCTCGTCTTTTTCGTGTTTCTTTAAAACATTGGGGGCGGTTTCTTTTTCGTAATACTGAAAGGGTAAAAGTCCGTCTTTAACAAAAATATTGGTTGAGCCGTCTCCATGTAAGATCATGTTTACTTTTGTTGCCGTTCCCAAATTAAAATTGATGTCGCTTCCGTAAATGTAATGTTCCGCCCATTTGTTTTCCCGGTGGTCGGGCATAAACCATTGGTAAAATTTGTCTTCCACGTCTCGGGTGTCGTCAAGTTTATCACGAAAGCGGTATTTAATGTTTTTGGTAATAAATTTCATATATTCGATTAGGAACGTTCCGCTCCCTCCGCTGGGATCAATGAAATATGGGATTTCCAAGTCTTGGTTGATTCGATTGATTGCCAGTTTGTCTAATTGCAAGCCCCAAAGTAAAAAACGCACGATGTTTAAATGCGTAAAAAATTGACCTTTAGTTTGTTTAAATCCGTCTCTTATTATCCCCTCGAAAAAATCGCCTAAAATGTCTTTGCCGTCAAAACTGTTTTTACCGTCCACAAAGGAAAATTTTTCCAATTCCGAAACGGTGAATTTGAGTTTATTAAGAGAAAATTTGTTTTCATCTATTACAAAAGATTTTTTTAATTTTTCTTTATCTTGAATGTTAAGCCTTTTTTCCAAGGCTCGACGGTAGAGTTTATTTATTCTTTCAAAAAGCTCTTGATTGGTTTCAAAAACTTCCTCCTCGTCATTTTTATCAAAACTAAAAACCTGAAAATCATATTTTTCGCCTTTTTTCTTTTCGCTTTCGTCTTGAATTTTAGCCAAAATGATATTAACCAATGAGGAAAATACTTCGTTGTCATCCGTTCCACCACCACCCCAAAGGACATTATGCAAATTTCTTTGAAGTCCGTTTAATTGTTCCGGTGTAAAATTAGTCTCCAAATCTTTTTTTCCTCCCTTGGTAAAAGGTTCTTTTTGAGCCTTTTCGTATCTTTCCGGTAACTGATCGGCAAAATTACGATCTTTTTCCCAATCCGAAAATGATTTATATTTTTCGTAATCGATAATTACGGCTTTGTCTTTTATTTCATCGCCAACGATCTCGAATGAAAATAATACCAAATATTTAACTTTTAAACCTTGTCCTTTTTCCTGACTGGCTAAATTAAAAAGTTGTTTTTCAATGGTTTCATCTTTTTCTTTTTCAAATTCTTCTGGACTTTTAAGTTCGATATATAGAAAGGCGTTTCCTTTACTATCTCTAACAATAACATCAATTCTGGGTTTATTTACTTTTGGTCTTCCAATGTCATATTGTTTTTCCAATTCGATATTTTCAGGCTTATAACCCAATTCATTAACCAATTTAGCTAAAACATAAGACCTAACAATTTCCTCCTCGCCTTTGAATTTATCTATTTTCCAGCCTTTTATTTTCTTGCTATATTTTACCTTTTTATTTTCAAAATCATATATTTCAACAACTTTATTTTGTTGACTGTCCAAGTATTTCCTTATTGCTTGGGTGTTCATAAAATGGAGAATTTAATTTTATTATTATTTTACTTCTTTAATCTACCAAAATTTCCAAAATAATAAAGATGAGGCACGCTTAATAACTTGCACAAAATTTGCTATGATGTTAATAAATATATGTAGATAAAAACGGCGAAAGTAGCTCAGTTGGCTAGAGCGTTTCCTTGCCAAGGAAAAGGTCGCGGGTTCGAATCCCGTTTAACAATGACTTTTGGAGTAGATTTAGAGAAATTGTTGATTTATGGCTTAAAATAAGGGTTATTTTTCGAAAATCCCTCGAAGTGCAGGAGGGGTTTTTACTCATTGCATATGATAATCCCGTCCAATCTTCGGCTTTCTTCCAATCTATTCCCCTAAGTTCAAAAACTTCTCTGATAAGGGTTTCGATCGACGGATTCTCGATATCATCTTTATATTCTGCGGGTAAAGATCAGCTTTGTTACCAAGAAGCCTCAGGGCTTCCTTTCTTGATACTTGATCATTATCATAAGAATCATGGGAAACACACCGACAAGTGCGCATTCCCAGCCCTTCAGAGCTGTAATAAGAAAGTCTTTCATGAAGCCATCTACCATTTTCGTAAACAATGGATTCCTCAGGTGTGGTTTCACTGTACTGATTTTTTACCTCTGACAAAATAATCTCGATTCTTTCCATAGTAGCTTCTCCTTTCATATGTCCCCAAGCTCTTTCGTCCCAGGGCTAAAGATGATTCAATGTTCAGGCAGTACGAAATGCAAAGCCTTTGCTGTTTTAAAAATTGGCTTAAAATAATAAGGGATTCACATTGAAGGAGCCCTGCAGTTCATTATATATTTGACAAAAAGTCAATACTATTGTATTAATTCTTGGAGCTCGGTTTTATATTGATTAAATTGAAATCCGTATTTCTCTTCAATTTCCTTAATTTCTTCAATTAAAACCTCAACATTGTCTTTGTAGTCTTCTTCTTTTGCAACTTCCATTAAGGAAGGATCGTTGTCAACCAAGTATATTTCACCATCTTCTTTGGATACAAGAAATTGAGAAAACTTAACAATATCGTCGAGATAGTATTGATCCTGGTTTATTTTCTTCTCTTTTAAATATCGGACAAGACTTCCAATTAATGCACCAATTTTACTTTCAAAATCAATACTTTGAACCTGTTTGGCACTTAATTTCATAATGTCAGTGCCCTGTATTTTCTTTGAGATTGTATAGATTCCGTCCTTGTTGCCTCTTGTTTTCCCAATCACGAATTTCATTGGGAGGACATTAATTGAATATTTTGTACTTAATTCATTGAATAAGTTTTTGGCAATTTTTCCTATTTCCTTAACATCAATTGGATATTCAAGTTCTTCGTTTATCCATTCTAGTTCATACTCTCGAACAAGGGTGTTGGGATCATCAACAAATCCTAAAACGTCGCCGTTTAGCTTTGCTTGCCTAAAATTTTTGTTAAAAGGAGTGTGCGTGTTTGGATATTCGTAAGACATGTTTTTGTTTTATGGTTTAAATGTTTAATTAAACATAGCATGAGTTTTAAAATATAATCAAATATTGACAAAAGGTATCTTATGTAATAAAATTTTAAAATAGGTAGTTAATAAAAAAAATGAAATATTTTGACTGGAATGTGGAAAAAAATGAAAAATTAAAGCAAGAAAGAAATATCTGTTTTGAAGATGTGGTTCTAATAATAGAAGCTGGAAATATTCTCGACATCATGGAACATAAGAATCAAAAAAGGTATCCCAATCAAAAAATATTCATAATAGAAATTGATAGTTATATCTATTTGATCCCATTTATTGAAGATAAAGAAAAAATATTCCTTAAAACAATCATTCCCAGTCGAAAAGCTACTAAAAAATACTTTAATTTAAAACCATGAAATATTCCAAACTTGATCAAGAGGAAAAAAATATATTAAAAGATTTTAACCAAAAAGATTATACACAAGTCCAAAATTTTAATAATGAGAAAAAAAGATTTCAAAGTATCGCAAAATCAACCCTTCAAAAAACCCGTCACATCAACATTCGCCTCACCGAACGCGATTTACAAAAAATTAAAATAAAAGCCATTGAAAAAGGAATCCCTTATCAAACCCTGGTAAGCTCAGTAATTCATCAATATGCGGACAATCGAATGAAAATTGAAATTTAAACGAATAACGTTATTTTAATACAAAACCTCACTTCCTTACCGGTTTACTATATCAAGGACCAATCCTTTTTTGATTACTAAAAAATTCTACCAATAAGCCGCAGGGTATGGACAATAAGATGATATAGAAAGATAAAACCAAGGAATATTGCCAGCCAAAATAGTAAATTAAAGCCGGGAAAAAGGGGATTTTGACATTTCGATTATATAAAAAGATAGCGATGAACTTATCACTCATGCCTTTATTTTTCAACTGTTTTAGCATGGGGAATAAAATATACGGAGGACCGGAGATTAAAATGCCGGAAAGAATTGCCCAAAAATAGCCTCTCAGGCCCGATTTTTGGCTTAGATTTTTTTCTACAAACTTTGAATTCAAATAAAATTCCATTAAAGTCATAACCGCAATCACGATGATTAAAATAGGAATGATTTTTAACGTAATTTCTAGCGTATTGTTTAAGGCTTTAAAGGCATAATCAAAATTGAAAAAAGCCACCCCTAAATAGCCAATAACAACTAAAAGCAAAAATTTTGTTTTATTGTTAAGTTTTTTCATAAAAGCTTTAGAGTGTAAACAGTTAAAAAGGCGATAAAAATCGCAAAAACAAAATTTACAATATTTCTAGAAATTGCAAATTTTTTGCCCAAAGAGGAAATTTCCAAAGGTAGCATAGCTATTCCAACCGTGGTCCAGGCCATTATAAAGGAGGTTACGGCCAGTAACCCTATTGCGTTTTTAAGTAATTCTCCGCCAACGATATAACTGGTTATGGGCATTCCAAAAGAAATGCTGCCGGCAATCGCACCTAAAAAAGTGTCATAAAGCTCGTTTTGACTGAATAATTTTAAATATAGGCCTTCGAACAAAGGCTGAATCAAGCTTATAAGTAAAAGAATCCCCAACAAAATAGGAAACGTATTTTTGATATTTTTTAGACTTTTTACGAAAGAATTTTTAATTTTTTGGGTTGGTTTCATGGGATAAGGGGAGTTCAGGTTCAATTTCTTGTTTATCTTTATGTATTATTGTTATTTAATTATACGTATATATTGGATTTTGTCATCAAATAATTGATTTCTCTTGATTTATATGATAATTTTTTATCAGTTATCATAAGGGGTAACGAACATAAAATTTATAAACGATATTTTGGTGGCAACACTAAAGTAAAAGGCCAAGCGAAAGTAGCTCAGTTGGCTAGAGCGTTTCCTTGCCAAGGAAAAGGTCGCGGGTTCGAATCCCGTCTTTCGCTCAAACGCAAACCTGGATTGCTTGGTTCATCCGATGAATGCGGAAATTAGGCGGTTGGTGAATTTTTAGATAAAATACGCGGTTTTTTTTATGATTTGTATTTAGGTGTTGCATCGGTTTGATTTTTTGAAATAATTCCCCAAATTTTTATGAAATGCAAAAACTGTCAAAGAGATTTTGGTCGGCAAAGGCCCAATTTTTGCCCTAGCTGCGGGCGTAAACTTAAAAACAACAACAAGCTAGGATTTCTAAAATTTATTTTCAAAAACAATAGACATCTTTATTCCTTAATTATCATCCAGTTCTTTATAATTTTTTATTTAGGCTTGCTTTTGAGTCAAAAACAAAGACTTTTTGATAAAAACAATTCCTATCTAAACCGGGAACAAGAGGACTTCTCGGAACAAATAGAAGTGGAATGGGAGGTAGAAAAAAATTTTTTTCCTTTGACTTATGCCGGAGAAAATAAAAGATTTATTACTTTAAAAATCGACAGTTCGGTTTTTGCCACCATTAAAACCAAAGTTTCCGCAGAAGGAATTATAGAGCCTCAGACCAAAACTATAAACCTAAAACCCCAAAATAAAATTTATTATTTAACCCCAAGGATCAGTCAGGCGGGCTATAAGAAACTTGAAGAATCGCAAAGAAGCAAAGTCAAATTGGAAGTTTACTTGTTGGATGACCAGGACCGGGAAAAGGAAATTTTGCGGCAAAGCTCCCAGGTGCTTTTTTATTCCATAAATGATATTATTTGGATGGAAGATGGAACAAATAATGCTAAATATATTGTTCGTTTGATTGACAAAGACAAAAATCAAATACAGGAACTGGTTAGAAAAGCTTCCAATAAAATTAAGGCCCTGGGAGGACAAAATAATTCAATGGTAGGTTCTTTTGGAACCAAAGAGGATAAAAAAAGGGAATTAATGGCGATTTTTTTGGCAATTTCCAAAGATTATGATATAAATTACATCTCTTCCCCTTTTAGCTATAAAGACCTTAAGATTCAGCAAATTAAAACCCCCGGTCAAGTAATTGACACCAAAAGCGGCTTATGTATTGAACTTACTTTATTGATAGCCGCAGCCTTGGAAAATGTGGGGCAAAATCCGGTAATTGTTTTAACCCCGGATCACGCCTGGGTGGGAATTGAAACCAGCCCTAAAAGTCAGGATTATGTTTTTCTCGAAACCACCGCTTTGGAAAAAAGCGCCCGGGAAGCTCTCAGACTTGGTCGGCAAAATTGGGAAATGGCAAAAAAACTTGGAGATTATAAGCTTTTAAATGTTAATGAGCTTAGAGGGGAGGGGTTGTTGCCCATTGAATATTGATTAAAATTTAATAATCATCTTACTATTAATTAAAAATCATGAATGATTCCATTAATCCAAACAACAATAACCTCAATTCATGGAGTTGTCCCGCTTGCGGGATCGACAATATGAATCAAGACAATTATTGTAAAAATTGCGGAACCTTAAAACAAACCCCACCTCCTCAAGAAGCGGTTGAGAAATCAAGTTTAGAGGATCAATCGCAAAATCAACAAGAGCCTGCTGTTTCGGATTTGGAATATGACTTCAATCAAGAGGCCGAACAACAAGATAAACTAAATTTTCAAAATAATCAGGAAGTTCAAAATAATCAGGAAGTTCAAAACAATCAGGAAGTTCAAAACAGTGAACCGGCGGTTCCTTCTACCTCAATGCCTCCTGATGACAAGAGCCAGATTCAACCCATTCAAAACGATCAAAATTCCAATCAAAATTTTGATTTTGGAAGTGGTTTTCAACAGGCCGGGGATAACATGAATTTGAATCAACAACCTCCCAAAAAAAGGAAAAAGACGGTAAAAATCATTTTAAATCTTTTGTTAATTTTAATTGTATTGGGGGCTGTTGGCACCGGAGGCTATTTGCTTTACAAAGATTATTATCAAAAAAGAAATACAGCTAAAGATTATTATCAAGAAGAATCGGCGCGTTTTTTTAATGTTGTAAAAAAAATCAACGATCTTTCAACGCAGAGTATTATCGAACAAAAAGCTTATCAGGAAAATTCTGAAGTTTATCAGCAAAACCTGGAAGATGAAAAACACAAGATAGAGTTGGCTTTAGACGAGCTAAAGAAAGCCAGAGAAAACAAACAAGACCCTAACACAGATTCAGTCTCCCATTTTTCTTCGGTTTTGGATGATTTTTACAGTCACGCGCAAAATAATTTGAATAAATACAATGATTATTATGCTTATAAGCTAAAGATAACCCAGGAAGGCATTAGCAGCGATGACGAGTATAAAAAGCTGGAAAACGATTTTAGAACCATAAACAATTACGAGGATTTTCTGAAACGAACTAACGCTGTTAAAGATAATTTTGAAAAATACGAAAGCAGTTTAAAGGAAATAGAAGCCCCTGAAGAATTAAAAGAATATCATAAAAAGTTAATAGAACATTACGAAAAATTTAATTCTATTTATGGACAAATTGCAAAAGCCGTTAAAGATAAAGATGATGAAGAATTTCAAAGGTTTTCAATTCAGATGGATGAATTTATGGAGGAGAAAAAAGAATTAAAAGAGGCTGAAGAGTTATTTGATTATTTTTCAGAAAATTTATATGAAACTTTCGACGAACTTCGAAAAAAGGCGGATGATATTAAAAATGAACTGGTTTATAAGAGCGGTTCTTTAAAGTTCGATTTAGAAAAAACCTATATTGAAGGCTGGTAAAAACAAAAATGTTTAAAAAAATCTTTTTGACTTTAATTAAAATTTACCAAAAAACCCTGTCTTTGGACCATGGGTTTTTGGGAAAATTAACTCCTCAAAGAGCCTGCAGATTTCAACCCACCTGCAGTCAGTATGCTTATGAATCAATAGACAAATTTGGAATTTTTAAAGGATTTTTTCTTGCTACAAAGCGAATATTAAAATGCCATCCTTTTTCCAAAGGAGGGTTGGATAAAGTTCCGGATCGGTAATTTTTTAATTGAAAGTTTTAAAAATTCATAATTAGCACTCACCCTTGACGAGTGCTAATTTGTTTTGTTAAACTGAATTTAGTTGGAAAGGAAATATAGAAAAACAGTAATAAAAATTTGAGATGTTAGATACAAGAAAAAAGAAAATCTTGGAAAGCTTGATTAAAGAATACACGAAAACAGCCGAGCCGGTTGGATCGCTTTATCTTTTAAAGAAATATGATTTCGGAATTTCCGGAGCAACAATGAGAAACGAACTGTCCCTGTTGGAAAAGCAAGGTTATTTATATCATCCTTATACTTCTTCAGGGAGAGTCCCGACTGATAAAGGTTATCGATATTTTGTGGAAAGTTTAATGAAAAAGAGGAATCTTAGTAAAAACGAACAATCACTTATTCAACAGGAACTTTTAAAACTAAGGGTCAAAAATACCCGGCTGGCCAGAACCACTGCTAAATTGCTGGCGGCTTTTAGTAAAAATTTGGCAATCTCGGGTTTAATTGAAGAAGAAGAGTATTTTCAATCCGGGATAAGAGATTTTCTTTCCCAACCGGAATTTACTAAAGTGGATGAAGTTTGCAAAGCTGTGGAAATGCTGGATTATTTGGATGAAAATGTTGACAAGCTTTTAAGCTCTTTGCAAAGCGGAGAGACTCGAACTTTGATCGGCAGAGAAAATCCTTTGGCAAAAACCGAAGGCTGTTCTCTGGTGGTTTCCAAAATCAGATTCCCCCAGGGGCATAGTGGATTATTAGCGATAATGGGGCCAAAAAGAATGAACTATGACAAAAACATTTCTTTGATTGATTATGTTTCTAAAATTTTGGAGACATAATGAAATAAAAATCGGCCGCAAAATATTTTTAAAAGGCGGCCCCTTGAAAAACAGATCGATTTGGTAAAATTTAAGAAAAAATTTTTATGCAGGATAAAAAAACAATAAAAATCGGAATTGGCGCTTTGATTTTTAATAAAGAAAAAATGCTTTTATGTAAAAGCAACGGTAAGTGGGGCAAGAAATGGTTGATTCCTGGAGGTAAAATGAGTTTTGGTGAAACCATAGAGGAAACGATTAAAAGAGAAATTAAAGAGGAGACCGATTTGGATATTGAAGTAAAAAAAATTAAAAACATTAAAAGCGTAATTAATCCAAAAGAGTTTTATAAAAAAAATGTTCATTTTTTAATGGTTGATGTAATTGCTGAAACTTCAAGCGATAAGGTAAAGTTGGACGATGAGCATAAGGACTTTAAATGGGTTACCCCTCGAGAGGCTTTGGAAATGGATCTTTTGGTTTATTCCAGAGAGCCGATTGAACAATATTTAAAAGATCAAAAAAAACAAGATTATTTGGAGGGATGGAAAAGATGTAAGGCTGATTTTGAAAATTACAAGGCCAGAAGCGAAAAATTAAGACAAGAAGATAGAGAAAGAACCTTAAACAATTTACTTCTTCAGATTTTACCGGTTTTGGATAATTTTAATTTAGCCATCGAACATATTCCCCAACAAGATCAAGATAAAAATTGGATTAAGGGTGTTTTTTACATTAAAAAACAATTAGAGGATATTTTAGAGGATTTGGGTATAGAAGAAATTAAATGTCTTGGCAAGGAGTTTGATCCTAATTTTCATGAATGTATTGAAGAGGTTGAGACAAAAGACAAACAAAAGCAAGGTAAGATAGTCCAGGTTACTCAGAAAGGCTATAAAAAAGGAGAAAAAGTTATAAGAGCCGCTAAAGTAAAACTGGGAAAATAATTTTTAAATATTAAAAAATTAATGAATAGCGCTAATTTAAAGAAATCAATCTAAATTAATCGGCGCTACCCATAAATTTATAATTATTAAATAAATTATTATGAGTAAAATACTAGGAATAGATCTAGGAACCACTAATTCGTGTATGGCGGTTATGGAGGGGGACAAACCCACAGTGGTTGAAAATAAAGAAGGAAATCGTACCACTCCTTCCATGGTTGCGGTTAATAAGGCTGGAGAAAGGTTAGTGGGTCTTTTAGCTAAAAGACAAGCGGTTACCAATCCGCAAAACACCATTTTTTCGGCAAAAAGACTAATTGGAAGAAAATTTAGCGACAAAGAGGTTCAAAGAGATAAAAAACTTTTGCCTTATGAAATAAAAGAAGGCAAAGATGGATCGATTGAAGTTAAATTGGGCGAGGAATGGAAAAGACCTGCGGAAGTGTCAGCAATGATTTTACAAAAATTAAAAGCCGACGCCGAGGAAAAATTGGGAGAGGAAATTAAAAAGGCGGTTATCACAGTGCCCGCTTATTTTGATGATTCTCAAAGAAAGGCCACCAAGGACGCCGGAAAGATTGCCGGTCTGGAAGTGGAGCGAATTATCAACGAGCCGACCGCGGCTGCCTTAGCTTACGGTTTTGATAAAAATAAGGATCAAAAAATCGTGGTTTACGACTTGGGGGGAGGAACTTTTGATGTTTCTGTCTTAGAGGTTGGCGGAGGTCAGGAAAAGTCAGTGGAAGTAAAATCCACTTTTGGCGACACTCACTTGGGTGGAGATGATTTTGATCAAAAAATAATGGACTGGATTGTGGAGGAATTCAATAAGCAGGAAGGAATTGATCTTTCAAAAGATCAAATGGCTCTACAAAGAATTAAAGAAGCAGCGGAAAAGGCCAAAATCGAGCTTTCCAGCGCTCAGGAGACCGAAATTAATCAACCTTTTATTACAACAGGCAGTGATGGGCCTAAGCATTTAGTATTAAAACTTACCCGGTCTAAACTTGAGGAATTGGTTAGCGATTTAGTTGAAAAAACGATGGAGCCTTGCAAGCAGGCTTTAAAAGACGCCAAACTAGAAAATAATGATATAAACGAAGTTATAATGGTTGGCGGACAAACCAGAATGCCTTTGGTGCAAAAAAAAGTGGAGGAATTTTTTAACAAAAAACCGAATGTTTCAGTAAACCCGGATGAAGTGGTGGCCATGGGAGCCGCGGTTCAGGGAGGAGTTTTAAGAGGAGATGTTAAAGATGTTTTATTGTTAGATGTAACCCCATTAACCCTTGGAATAGAAACTTTGGGAGGAGTGATGACCCCATTGATCGAGAGAAACACAACCATACCGGCTTCCAAAAAGGAAACTTTTTCTACGGCTTCAGACAATCAGTCTTCAGTGGAAATTCATGTGCTTCAGGGAGAAAGACCAATGGCTTCCGATAACAAAACCTTAGGTAGATTTCATCTTGACGGAATTCCTCCCGCTCCAAGAGGAACGCCCCAGATTGAGGTGGCTTTTGATATAGATGCCAACGGTATTCTAAATGTGAAAGCTAAAGATAAGGCTACCGGTAAGGAGCAATCTATTAGGATCGAGGCTTCCAGCGGATTAAACGAAGAAGAAGTGGAAAAAATGAAAAAAGATGCCAAGGCTCATGCTGAAGAAGACAAGAAGAAAAAAGAGTTAATAGAAGCTAAAAATACAGCCGAAAGCACTATATTTACCTTAGAAAAAACCTTAAAAGATGCAGGGGAAAAAATCAGTGCGGAAAAAAAGAAACCGGTAGAGGAGAAAATTGAGGCTTTAAAAAAGGTAAAAGATTCAGACGATCTGGAAGCCATCAAAAAAGCCACTGAAGAATTAAATCAAGAAGCGGCTAAAGTGGGTCAGGAAATGTATCAGGCGGCTCAGGAATCCGGTCAAGAAGGTAAAGACAGTCAAAACCAAACACCAGGATCTGAAAAAGAAAAAGGTAAAGAAGGCGTCAGCGATGCCGAAGTAGATAAAGATAAAGATAAAGAAAATAAAGACAAAGATGGAAACGATAAGCAAGATAAAGACAAAAAATAATTTTAATTTTTTCCTACAAGACCTATCCCCGGGATGATATTCGGGGATAGGTTATTGTTGGGGGAGGGTGTTTATTTTTGAAATTGCATTTTCCAATTGTTTTTTGCGAAAATGAATTGTTTTTATAAAAGCACTATTTTAGCAGCCAGGTCTGAAACAATGCGGAGTGAAAATTTTAATTTATAATTAAATTATGGCCAAAGATTATTATCAAATTTTAGGAGTTAGCAAAGAGGCTAGCCAAGAAGAAATTAAAAAAGCCTATAGAAGTTTGGCTCATAAGTATCATCCTGATAAAAGCACCGGAGATGAACAAAAATTCAAAGAAATAAATGAAGCCTATCAGGTGCTTTCCAATAAAGAGAAAAGATCGCAATATGACAGATTTGGCCAAACTTTCCAGGGAGGAGGTTCAACCGGTGGACAGGCCGGCGGTTTTGATTTTTCCGATTTTGCTGGAGGCAAGGGATTTGAATTTGATTTTGGTCAAGGCGGTTTTGGCGATATTTTTGGCGATATTTTTTCCAATTTTACAGGTAGAGGAGAAACAAGGGCTTCTAAAGGAGCTGATATTGGAGTAGATCTGGAAATTGATTTTATAGAAATGGCTCAGGGAGCTCAAAAAGAAATAGAGATTTACAAACAGGTGGTTTGCGATAAATGCAAAGGCGAGGGAGCGGAGCCCGGCAGTAAACTGGAACAATGCGATAAATGTAAAGGAAGCGGTCAGATTAAAACCCAAAGACGAACTATTTTAGGTACATTTGCTCAAACATCCACTTGCGATAAGTGCGCAGGTAAAGGTAAAATTCCGGAAAAGAAATGTCAAAAATGCGCCGGAGAAGGAAGAGTAAAAGATAAAGAAAAAATTCAAATCACTATTCCGGCCGGAATAAGAAGCGGTCAAACCCTTAATGTGGAACGAGCCGGAGAGCCGGGGAAAAACAACGGCCCTAACGGCGATCTTTATGTAACTGTCTATGTAAGACCTCATCATAGTTTTAAACGAAAAAAAGACGATATTTGGATCGATCTTGAAATTCCTTATTCCACGGCAGTTTTGGGCGGCAAAATAGAAGTTCCTACCTTAAATTCCAAGGTCAAAATCAAAATTCCTCCCAAAACTTCTAGCGGCAAAGTTTTTAGATTAAGAGGGGAGGGTATTAAGAAACTCTATGGCTTTGGAAGTGGGGACGAAATGATAAAGGTTATGGTGGATATTCCTCAAAAACTGAATAGGGAACAAAAAAGATTAATAAAAGAATTAAGAGAAAAAGGTTTATAAATTTAGTTTATTTGTTGTCTTCAAAAGCGGTTTAACAAAAACTATAAGCCGGATTCTGTATGCCCGGCTCTAAAATCAAAATTTTTTGACGATTTTTATTTTTAGAAGTCTTGGTTTTTAATTTTAGAGCCGGGCACGGTGATTATTTATCTGGGCAAAATGTTACCATTTTGCTCAAGCGGCTCTTCCCTTCCCAAAATTGAAACTTTCTGAACAAATTCCTTGTAAATCAAGATATATAATAAAAAGATCAACTTCCAAAAAAAATATGCTAAAACCAAAAATTTCAATTTTGGGAAGGGACACGGCCTTGCATAAGACAGGGTTTGCCACGACACGCTATCGCTAGCGCACGAAAGCAATAGGTTTGAAGCTTTTTAAGGCCTCAACCCAAACTTGCTTACTTTTCACCTTTCCTGGAAAAGTTCCAGTAGTATAGTCTCTGCGGCACTTTCCCGTCATCCCGCTCCAAAATCAATTTTTAAAAATTGATTTTGGAGCGGGATGAGGTGGACGTTATCCACTGTCTTTAATTTATGTCCGGACTTTCCTCATCCATTTAAAATGGATGCAATCACCTGTTTTTGTTAAACCGCTTTTGGATTCAAGTAGCTTTGAATTGAAAAGCGTTTTTAAAACCTTTATTTTAATGTACAAAAGCAACCTAATCTTGAAGCACACCACTACATCTTAACTTCCTTGGGTGGTGCACTTGACTATTTAATGTACGCTAAAATCTAATAATAAATAATAACACAAAAAACTAAAATTGACAAATTTATGGCAATTTTCTTTCTTGCTTTTTATTTGTAATTTTAAGATAATATAAAATAGGACACAATTAACAAAAATTAAAGACCTTTTCCTTTTGATAGGGATTAAATAAATCCAATTAGCACCGCGCATTAATTATTGAATTACGAAATCAATTTTTCCTTGAAGTAAAGGCGTTTTATTCCAAGAAAAAGCTTAATTTCATATATGAAAAAATCAGAAATTTTTTTTAATGTCATATTGGTTCCTATAGACTATTTTTTAATAGTTATTTCAGTTTTACTGGCTTATTACATCAGATCTCATCCGGTTTTGGTGGAGAATTACTTTGTTAATCCGATTGTTTCTTCAATGGGTTTTATTCAATATTTGAATATTTCCTGGTTTATAGCTTTTTTTGTAATTGTGGTTTTTGCTTTTGAAGGATTATACTCTATGGCGATTACTCGCTCTAAATTAAGAGAAATTTACAAAATTTTTGTCGCCACCTCCACCGCGCTTTTGATTTTAATTATTACTTTATTTTTTAACAGGGAACTGCTGGCTTCCCGTTTTATTATTTTGGCGGCCTGGTTTTTGGTTATATTTTTAACTTCTCTTGCCAGGGTGGTAATTCGATATATTCAAAAATGGTTGGTAGTTAATAAAAAAATCGGAATTCATAAAGTTTTATTGATCGGTGATAATAGAATTTCCAAAATTGTAAAGGGTTATTTTAAAAAAAACCCCGGCGTGGGATATAAGATTATCGGTCGGCTTGGGGATGAATTTAACTGGGAAAGATTAAAAGAAATTAATGAAAAAAAGGGAATCGATGAGATAATTCAGTGCGATCCCCTAATGCATAAAAAAAAGGTGAATATGCTGGTGCGTTTTAGCGATATTTATAAGATGGATTTTAAATATATTCCAAATCTCTTTCAGTCTCATGCCACTAATGTTAGCGTTAGACAATTAGCCGGCCTGCCCTTAATCGAGCTTCAAAAAACGCCGCTGGAAGGATGGGGTAGGGTAATCAAAAGGGTTTTTGATATAATTTTTTCCCTGACTTTTATCACAGTTTTTTCCTGGTTGTATATTTTAATTGCCGTATTAATCAAACTGGATTCCAAAGGACCGATTCTTTTTAAAGATTATCGTTGCGGTTATAGAAAAAGAAAGTTTATTTTTTATAAATTTCGTTCACTCAAAGCTGATTTGTGTGATGGGGAGTTTGGAACCAAAAAAGGTAATAAATTATTAAAACAGTTGGAAAAGGATCAGGGAAGGAACACCAGAAAAGGCAGCCCTCTTCATAAGATCAAAAACGACCCCAGAGTAACCCGGGTGGGAAGATTTATCAGGAGATATTCCTTGGACGAAATCCCGGCTTTTTTTAATGTTTTTAAGGGTGATATGAGCGTGGTGGGTTATCGACCGCATATGAGTTATGAAGTGGAAAAGTATAGTTATGATCAGCAAAGAATGTTTTATATAAAACCCGGTATCACGGGATTAGCTCAAATATCTGGAAGAAGCGATTTGAATTTTGATCAGGAAGTAAGTCTGGATGTTTATTATATGGAAAACTGGTCGCTTTTGATGGATATAGCCATTATTTTAAAGACCCCGGGAGCGGTTTTTAGAAAAAGAAAAGTGGAGTAATGTAATCTTTAGTTAATTTATGAGAATTGCTTTAGTGCATGATTATTTAATTCAATATGGAGGAGCGGAAAGGGTGCTGGAAAGCTTTATGGAGATTTTTCCTAAAGCACCGGTTTACACCTTGATTTATGATGAAAAAACTCTGGGCAAAACCTTCAAAAACAAATTAATAAGAACCTCTTTTTTACAAAAAATACCTTTTGCCAAAAGTGAACATCATTTTTTCCCTATTTTAATGCCAACGGCTATAGAGCAGTTTGACTTGTCTTATTATGACGTTGTTTTATCTGATTCTTCCAGTTATGCTAAAGGAGTTGTTACCAGCCCCGGGACTTTGCATATTTGCTATTGCCACACCCCGATGCGTTACGCCTGGGATGATTGCCATAAATATACGCGTGAATACAATTATCCCTGGGGGGTTAAAAAATTAGTTCCAATCGGGATGAATTATATTAGAATATGGGACAGGATGGCGGCGCAGCGGGTGGATCATTTTATCGCTAACTCTAATTTGGTTCAAAGAAGAATTAAAAAATATTATAAAGCAAATTCAAAGGTGATTTATCCGCCTTTATTTTTAGAAAACTTTAAGCTTCAACCTCAAGATTTAACCTTTAAAGAAAATAAAAAGCGGCAAAAGGATTATTATTTGATGGTGGGTAGATTGGTTCCTTATAAAAAATTTGATTTGGCTATAAAGGCTTTTAATAAATTGGGACTACCATTGAAAATTGCCGGCGGGGGGCCGGAAATGAAAAAACTCAAAAAAATAGCAAAAAAAAATATTGAATTTTTGGGAAGTTTAAAAAGTTCCGGGAATTTATTACCCAAAATATATCAGGGTTGTAGAGCTTTGATTTATCCGCAAGAGGAAGATTTTGGATTAGTGCCTTTGGAGGCAATGGCTTGCGGTAAGCCGGTAATTGCTTATAAAAAGGGTGGGGCCCTAGAGACAGTTCAAGAAGGCCAAACCGGAATTTTTTTTAATTCTCAAACCGTTAAGGATTTAATAAGCGCGGTAAAGCGTTTTGAAAAAATGAATTTTGATCCGGAAAAAATTGTCCATTATTCCAAGGGGTTTTCTAAAACAAGATTTAAGAAAGAAATTGAAAAATTTATAGAAGAAAAACTTACCCAAAATGAAAATTGTAGAAGTTAATTTGTTTTTCACAGTTTCCTAGAGGGTGTTAATTAGAATTTTTTTAATTTTTGCTTTGATTTATCAAGTTTTTTAAAATTTTTTCTCTTTGTTTTTTTTGGCTCCAATCAACCGGATCTCCCAATTTAAAAGCTTTGGTTCCGGGACGGGGGGAGTATTTGTTTAAAAAAGCTTGATAGAATTTTACTTTTTTAAAAACTTTAACTGTACGGTTGAAATCTTTTTGAGTTTCGCCGGGAAAACCTATGATAATATCTGTGGAAAATTTGACTTTGGGGATTTTGGCTTTGATTTTTTCAATTAAATTTAAGTAATGTTTTTTTGTGTATGGACGATTCATGGCTTTTAAGATTTTGTCGCTGCCGGATTGTACAGGAAGGTGGATTGATTTTGAAATATTTTTATTTTCATAAATCACCTTAATTAACTCATCGCTAAAGTCTTTTGGATGAGACGTTAGAAAATCAAATTTGATTTTGGGAAATTTTTTCGCCAATTTGTCTAATAATTTCGGAAAGTCAAAGTCTTTAAATTTATAACTGTTTACATTTTGGCCAAGTAAGGTTACTTTTTGGCAGTTGTAATAAAAAGCTTTACGGATTTCATCTATAATCTGACCGGGGTTTCTGGAAACTTCACGGCCTCTGGCATAGGGAACCACACAGTAAGAGCAAAAATTATTGCAGCCGGTCATAATTGGGACAAAAATTGAATCTTTATCTCTATATTCGGGGTCTATGGAAAAATAATGGCAGTTGATTTTTTTTGAGCCGTTTTTTTTGAATTGCTTGTTGTTTTGATTGGCTTTTTCAAGTTTTTCAAAATCCTTTTTGTTTAACAAAAAGAAATCTTGAATCGAAACAAACAAATCAACTTTTGGGCTTATTTTTGTGATAACATCCTTTCTTTTGGACAAGCACCCTGTAATTATGATTTTAATTTCGGGATGTTTTTTTCTGATATTATGGACTTGCCCAAACATTCTGTTTTCAGCGCTTTGTCTTACGCCACAGGTGTTAAAAATCACCAAATCCGAGTCTTTTATAAGATTTTCTTTTTTTAAACCAAGGTTTTTTTCCAGAAAACTTGTAATTCGTTGCGAATCCGAAAAGTTCATTTGGCAACCAAGGGTTTTTAAATAGAATTTTTCGATCATTTGGAGTTATTTATAATCAGCAACTTGATTTTTCACTCTATTGATAAAAACAGTTAGCTTTACGGCCCCTTCATTGCCTTTTTCTCTTGATCTAACAGATACTTTCAGGGATTTTTCTTCTTTTTGACCAACAATTAGCATATAGGGGATTTTTTGTTTTTGAGCTTCTCGGATTTTTTTACCCAGAGAATCGTCAGTGTTATCTGTTTCTGATCTAATTTCTTCACTAAACAGTCTTTTTTTTACCTGATTGGCATAAGCATTAAATTTTTCCGATACAGGAATAATCATAACCTGAATCGGAGAAAGCCAAACCGGGAAGGCTCCGGCGTAATATTCTATAAAAAAAGCAAAAAATCTTTCAAAAGATCCGATAAGCGCTCTGTGAATCACAAAAGGTCTTTGCTTGTTACCCTTTTTATCAATGTAATTTAAGTCAAAACTTTCCGGAAGGTTAAAGTCAATCTGGTTGGTGCCAATCGAATCTTCTTTACCAAAAACATTTATCGCCTGAACATCTATTTTGGGACCATAGAAAGCAGCCTCGTTTTCCTCTTCATAGAATTTGACCTTGTTTTTTTTCAAAGTTTTTCTCATTACTTCCTGGGCCCAGTCCCATCTTTCTTTAGGCCCCACATATTTTGATTTATCGTCTCCTCCAAGAGAAAGTCGGTATTTATAATCTTTAAAACCAACATCTTTAAAAAATTTTTCAAATAATTCTATTACTTCCATAAACTCATCTTCCAATTGGTCGGGAGTGCAAAAAATATGAGCGTCGTTTTGAGTGAACCCCCGGACTCTTTGTAATCCGTGAAGCTCTCCGGATTTTTCATATCTGTGTACGGTGCCGAATTCTCCCATTTTAAAAGGTAAGTCTCTGTAGCTTCTGGGCTTCATATTGTAAATCATCATTTCAGCCGGACAATTCATCGGTTTTAAATAAAAAGTCTCATTATCAATTTCCAGAGGGCTATACATAGAATCTTTATAAAATTTTAAATGACCAGAGGTTTCAAAAAGTTCTTTTTTATTGATTACCGGAGTTAAAACATGGGTATAACCGTAAAATCTTTCCATTTTTATCATATAATCTTCCAAAATTCTTCTGATGGTATAACCTTTGGGTAGCCAGACAGGAAGCCCTTGGCCTATTTGTGGAAATATTGCGAAAAGCTCCAGTTCTTTTCCCAGTTTTCTATGATTTCTTTTTTGAGCTTCTTCCAGTATTTTTAATTTTTTGGCCAGCTCTTCTTTGGAATTAAAAACCACTCCGTAAATTCGGCTAAGCATTTTATTTTTTTCATCTCCTTTCCAGTAAGCGCCGGCCAATCTCAACAGTTTGAAAGCTCCTGGATCGATTTGTTTGGTGGATTCTAAATGCGGCCCCTTGCACAAATCAACAAAATCTCCAAGCTCGTAAAGGCTTACCTGCTTTATGTTTTTCTGATCGATTAACTCTTGAATCAACTCCACTTTATAGGGCTGGTTTTGTTTTTCAAAATATTTTATAGCTTTTTTTGCCGGAATTTCTTTTTTTTGAAATTCAAGATTCTGGCCGATAATTTTTTTAGCTTGTTTTTCGATTTTTTTTAAATCTTTTTGAGTGATGCTTTTATCAAATTCAAAATCATAATAAAATCCATCTTCAGTAGCCGGACCAATCCCCAGTTTTGTTCCGGGAAACAACTTTATAACAGCTGCCGCTAAAACATGACCGGCTGAATGGCGTAAAATTTCGGGATCGATTTTTTTCTGGTTCATAGTTTTAATTAAAAATAAAATTTAATGGATGGTTGATTGTTTTCATTTCAAGGAAAAATAAATTATTGGCGCTATCATTTACAATCTTTATAATCTAATAAAAAAAGCCCAAATTTATTGTAAACCCCAAGACCCTTTCGGGCGGTTCCACTTGGGTTTCCAATTTATTTGGACTCTCTTTAAAAACACTGTCGCGATTTTATTGGCGAAAGCTAAAAGGGTGGTTAGGCCTTTATTATTGCTTTTATTTAATTTTATAATAATATTAGTTATAAATAATAAAAATGTCAAAATTTGTGAAAGGCTTAATCTTAAAGAATAAAATTTATGAATCTTAAAATTACAATTAAAAACCAACAAATTAGTCTTTTTTTAACCAAAGCTCAAAAAAATGAGATTGTTGCAAAACACAACTGGAGGGATAAAAAAGACCTTTCAACAAGATTATTAGCAGAAATTGATAGATTACTTAAAAAATATGATTTAAAACCGACAGATTTAAAAAAAGTTGAATATTTTTGCAATATGGAAGAAAGCTATTCAACTTATAGGATTGGCAAGAGTGTTAGTGATTGCTTAAACTATTGTTTGGAAAATTCAAATGATTAATTTAATTTATCAAGCAAATGGCGTTTTAGTTTCAGGTTAAAACTGTAATTTTGCAATTTTTATTAATTAAGAAACTTTTTTAAAAGATACTTTGTAGCTTGGCTCATACTCGTTGTCGTATTTATCTTTTAACTCAATGCCTTTGCCTTCCATTAAGTTATTGATAGCTAAATCGCTTAACATTTGATTCAGGTCCTTAATTTCTTCTTCGATTTTTTCCAATTCCTCAAATCTTTGCCCCATTTGCTCTTTTACCATAACTTCAATTTGTTTTTTTTGATTTTTCAGTCTTTTTAATTCTTCCGTTATTTCTTCATATTGGGAATCGCTTTTTAAGGCGTCTTGGTATTCTTTTTTGACCTCTTTTCTTTTTTGTTTTAATTCCTGGATTTGATTAAAAATTTCCTGGATATTTTGCATTTTTGACTATTAAGGGTTAATTATTTTGAATTATGAACAATAATTTATTCAAAGAAGAAATTATTTGGCCGGTTTTGGACTACATACTTGTTTCGGGAATGTTTGGATCCTGAGAGCGAGAGGGGATATAAGAACCTCCTCCCATATCAACCTCAGTGGGGTATTCAGGGTCGCCGTATTGATCGTCTTCTAAAGTTTTTTCAGGTTCTGCATTTTGATTTTCTGGATTTTCGGCTTGTTTTTGGGGGGATTCATTTTTAGCCCCAGACTCAGCTCCTCCGCCCCCACCTCCGCCTTTGGGATCTACTAAATTTACCAGTTCGATATTAATAATTCTAAGCAGTAAATAGGCACTTACTATAATAATTACTCCGACCAAGGCCGCAAACATTGTTTTTTTGGCTTCCGAAGTCAAGGAAGTGTTTCCGGCTGCGGTTAAATATTGAAAGCCGCCGACCATAAACATTACAACTCCGAAAACTCCCACCACATAAACCAACAATTTATATATCACATCAATATATTCAACTATGCTGGTATATTTTTTTTTAGTGCTTCCGCCGGGAAAACTAAAACCCTGTTCCGGTGTCCACCCCCAACCTCCTGAAGCTACATTCATAGCTGATCCGCCTCCGTCTCCGCCTCCGTCTCCGCCTCCGCCTCCATATTTTTCTTCAAGGAGCTTAGCACGCTCTTCAATAGTTATGCCGTCAACTTTCATGTCTTCCTCATTACGCCATATTTCAGTAGCGTATGTCGCCCCGTCTCTGGGTTTTGCGGTTCCGTTTTTAATTTTATCATATTCGGTGCAATGAGTTTTACTCCAATCTTGCATATGAATCGGACCTCTTTGAGGTTGACCTGTAGGTTTACCATCTTCTCCCAGCGGCCAAGCGAAGGCTATATGGGTACCAGCAGGTGCGTTGCAGTACATAGCGGTCAAATAATCGGTTTTTTCGCCGTCTTTTTCCACTTCGACAATATTTCCCGAAGTCGGGACAAACTCCTCTTCGGATCTAGTGTTATATTCTTCCGGAAGTGTGTAATAATCCAGGTGGTCTCTCCAGTCAAAGCCCTCGGGAACAGCCAAAATCTTTTTTGAAAAAAAACTAAAAAAAACTATAGATATAAGACCGATTAATAAAATTTTTCTTGATTTTTTTTTCATTTTGATTTAATAAGGATAACCTGAACTTTAAAATTATTTTAGCCAGGAAAATATTACTGAGATTAATTTTATTATAATTAAATAAAAGAAAACTGTAAATTATTATTTATATTTTTCCGGACCGGTCAAGTCTTTTTTGGCCTTGGCGATCTCTATTAGCTGAGCGGGGTTAGAGGTAATGATTTGATCTTCGGTATAAGAGGCCACAATTTTTATAGCTGCGTGTTTTAGGCCGGCAAAAAATATTCCTTCTCCAACGCTGCTTTCCAAAAGTAGGAACTTTTCCTGATCCGTTAAATAAAAAGTTTCTGAAACAATATCAATCGAGGAAGGCGACTGTTTCAACAACAGTTGAATGGATGAATTGGAAATTATGGGTTTGCCGTAGCGGGAGTTAATAAAATCGGTGACATCCTGGGTTATGGTGGTTAAGCCGGTATAGTATTTCCTGCATCTTTTGGCGATTTGAAACATAAAATTTCCAGCGTCTTCGTGCACCATCATAATCCAGGCTTCATCAACTACCAGCAAGCGTTTTTTGAGTTCGGAACGAATTTGATTCCAAATATATTGCAATACCAGATACATTGCCACAGGCCGTAAAATTTCCTCCATATCTCGAATATTAAAAACGATCAATTGATTGTTTAGTTTTACATTGGTTTGTTTGTTTAAAAAACCGGCAAAGGTTCCCTGAGTATATTTTTCCAATCTGATTGCCAAATCTTCTCCGCCGCTCATATTTCTTAAAACATCATATAGCAAAGAAAGAGTTGGCGGATCTTGAGCCGCCTGTTCAAAATTGCTGGATTGGGGATTGATATCTTTTACCGCATAGGTCTCTCTAATAGCTCTATCCAAAATCGAATCTTCCTCAGGAGTAATATTGCCCAAGATTATTTTCATAAGACCTAAAATGTTGGCGATATTTCCTCTTAAAATATCTTCCGGGTCGTCTTCTTCTCCAAATTTAGGTAGGTCAAAAGGATTGATATTGTTAGGGGAGCTAAGAGAGATTTTTACAAAAGTTCCCCCTACCGCGTCGCAAAGCTGTCGGTATTCTTTTTCCGGATCAATGACAATTACTTGGGCTCCCAACATCATTGAACGCAGAATTTCCAGTTTGCAGGCATAGGATTTTCCGGCTCCGGATTTAGCAAAGACCACCAGATTGGCGTTTTCCATTTTAAATCTATCAAACAGAATCAAGCTGTTATTGTGACGGTTGATACCGTAAAGAATTCCATCGTTGGAACTTAAATTTGAAGAAACAAAGGGAAAGGAAGTGGAAAGAGGGGAGGTGTTTAAATTGTTGGCGACATTTAATTCGTCGTTAGCTAAAGGAACTGTTGAAGCAAAGCCTTGCTCCATTCTAAAAACCGCTGGCTTTAAATAGACCAAACGGGCTTCCATCAAGGCTTCAATAGAGGATTCCATGTCGTCGAGCTCTTTTTTGGTTCCTCCATAAATTGTTAAGTATATTCCAAACCTAAAGAATCTTTCCACGCCTTGCTGTAATCTATCTCTTAACTCTTCTATATCCTGTAGAGAAGTTTCCAGCATCGGATCTCTTATTTTACCGGCTTGCGCTTCCAAAGTCATCCTGGACTGTACTTGAGTTGCGGTTTTTCTAAGCGATTTTAAAATTACATTGGTGTCAGCCGGATGGATGAACATGGAAATATCCATCATTTTGTCCATATTGATAATCGGAGAAAACCAGCCGGTTTGAAGATATCTGGGAAATGTTACGATAAACAAGGTTTTTACAAACCTGTCACCTACCCTCAAAAAGGAAGGCGATATACTAAAAGAAGCTGGAGCGATTAAATCTTTAACCGTAGCCAGACCTTCTTGATAAATCTTTTGAGGGTCATATTGTTGCGAGCTTGAGGGTTTATTTTTTTTTAAAATTCCCATCAACTTAGTCAATGTATTTTGTTTTCTCCTTCTTGGGTGATTAGCCATATAAAGATGTGTTAATTGCTATTTTTTCTACCGGAGCCATTCCTAATTTTTCGATCGGATCAGGATTATAAATAGAATAATATAATTCGATTAACTCTTGGGTGTTTAAAGGGATCATTCTAACGCCGATACCGTTTAAACCATACTGAATATGCTCTATTCTTTGCCAAATTTGATCTTTATAAACCTCGAATTGTTTTTTGTTTTGACTTAGAATGGTTCGCTTGGGGGTGAAAATTTCAAATATTCTTTGGGTGATGGTTCCTTTTTGGTTTTCCACTGGCGAAAAAGGAACCACTATATAAAAATTTTTATTTACAATATCAGTCATTTTTCCGATATTGCTGATATATTCGATATAATCTTCCATTTGAAGATGAAGCAGCTCATTGGTTTGCTCTCTGGAAAGTTTTTGTAATTTGGCTATGTAGTTGTTTAAATTGACTTTTCTGGAATTTATCTGTATCTGGACCGGAAAATCCAGGGAATTTAGGAAATTTTGATAATAGGAAATAATCGCGTCCTGTTCCTCAATGGATTTTAGTTCAAAATTAATGGAAGAAACCATTAAAACCATCCGCAGCGCACCGTTTTTCAAAATCACTATTCCGTCTTTAATTTCCTCAATATCTAAAAATTTTTGAGTGCTTTCGGATTTTTTTTTGTTTTTAATTAAATCTTTGGAATGTAGTTTTTCGGTCATTTATTGATATAAATTATTTTTGCTTATATTTAGCTCTTCGACTTGCTTTATGTTTTGATTGGTTTTGTTTTTTAAAGCTTTTTCAATATTTGGTTTTTTATTTTTGGGTTGATTTTGCTGCTTGGCTTTAAAGTTTGTTTGGGAAGGGTTTATTTTGTCTTGCGAGTTTGTCTTGCGAGTTTTATTATAATTTATCTTATTCTGTAAGGTCTGAGAGGGCTTATTTTGAACTTGCGGACTTTGATTAATAACGGCATCATCAAAAATATTGCCCTGGGTATCCAAAACATTGGCTAACTCCTCCACTGTTTTATCAGGAAACTGTTTTTTGACAATTACTATTTCGTCTTGTTTTTTTGTTTTTTTCTTGGATTTGAAGGGAGCTTTCCCTCTTTCCCAGAAATATTCTTTTCCTTTGAACAAATACATAAAAAAGTTACCGGTAAAAGAAAACATACTTTGGCCATAAGGTCGAATAAAAGCAAAAACCACAGCGGTTCCTCCGATAAAAACCACAAAGATCAAAAAAAGCGAAAAATCCACAAATTGATAAACAACATATAAAAGTCCGGCCGCCCCCATAATCCAAAGAAATTGTTTTGCGGTTAAAGATCCTATTATGGTGTCTTCTATATCAACATTTTGAGGCACTTTATATCTCATGGAAAATTAATTAATTAATGATTGCTGGTTAATTTGAGTTTTATCACTAAATTCACACAATTTAAGGCAAAATACAATAATCACTAATCTTAAATTATGGATAGTGTTTCAGGTTTTAATTGTTAAAAACAATTTTTCCCTGATTCGGTAAAACATCTAAAGGAGCGTTTTGGTCATAAGATAAAATCAGCTGAGCCACTTTTTTTAGTTCCTTGGGATTTAAGGTCTGCACATTGGGTGAATTATGCAGATAGTTTCGCTGATCCTCTTCATTGTGTCCGGAAATTCCGTATCTGGTTCGATAATCCAAAAGCCAATTTTCGATTGTAGGTGGCACGGTTCCCGGTTGACCCAGACGGTAAAGAGGTTTGGAGGTAATTATTTGGTCAGCTACTTGAGGGACCGCTCTTAAAGCTTCGTTGATCGATATTTTAATAGTTTTTGTTTTGTTTTGTTTTTGCGAGCCCGTCTGATTTGGAAAGCTGCTTTGAGGGCTTCTTGTTTGAGGTTTTTCTTGAGCTTGAACTTGAGGCTCCGGGATGTTTTGGTTTTGGGCTCCACCTTCTTGCTCGCTAAGATAACCGGATTGTTGAACTTGTGATTGGCGCAGTCTTTTTAAAAAAGGAGACAGTTTTTTTTGGCTTTTTTCTTCCTGGTTTGGGGCGGTTTGTGAATCTTTGGCTTCTTGTTTTTGCGGATCGATTTGTTCTTGGCCGGGAAGCCCTCCTTGTCTTTTCATTTCGTTAAGGATTTGCTTGATAGTAATGACCTTAATTGATTCAAAAACAACAAGCAGTTTTTTAACTGTTTTTTTGTAGTCTTCACTGATATTTTGGTAATTTGGGGAATTGTTTAAAAAGGTGATTACTGTCATTTCGTCTTTTTTATCAAGTCCGTGGACATCAACATAAGTTTTTACCCAATTTCCAATAGTGGGCCTTACCTTTTGACCGTTTTTTAATACAATATCTTTTTTGCCAAGCCTTTGCTCGTTTTTTAAAAAAGCATCCAGAATTTTAGGCACATAGTCCGGCCATACAGCCGGTAGGGAAGTGGCATGTGTAATGTCAAAAATTTTCTTTAAATTAAAATTTTTGTCCAGCAAAGGCAGCAATAAATCATTGGAGATCATTTCCAGTTGCTCGTCTTGGCCAAGAGTGGGAAAAATAACCCATTCCATTCTATTTTTCAGCCCTTTTATCCAATCCTTATCAAAACCTTCAGCTATCCGGGGGTCTTCAATTTGTTGCAAAACCCATAACGCCCGATCAATTTGTTGATATTGCCAGGCAATTTTGGCTTCAAAAATTAAATTTTTTTTGTTTTTTTTATTCATATTTTATTTTATGCGGCTATTGGAGAATAAGAATTCCTTTTTTCTTCTCTTGCTTTCAGGACACTTTCAATCGTATTAATCATTTCTTTATGATCATCATTGTTTGGATCAAGTTCCTCTACCTTTTTTGCCAAACTATCAGCTGTTTTTTGATTAATCAGATGAGCATTGTTTTGGAAGTTTTGGCTTTTCATAAACTCCACGGCAGTTTTAAGCAAATTGTTTTTTTTGCTTGGATCATCGCTTATCATTTCTTTTTTAAGATTCAGGGCAATTTTTTGAGAGTTCCAGCCGTTTAAGGTGTTTCTAACGCCTATTCGTTGTTCCTGCGGTGTAGCTAACCTTAATTGTTTGGTAGTCGGATCCACCATATCCAAATTACCATGATAAGGATCATCGTTTTGATCGGCAATTTTAGATAAATGACCCGCAAGCAATAAAGATCTTCTGGAACTAAATTTTTTGGAAAGCATTTCAATTATGCCTTCCGCATTGTCTTTATGACCCAAGGCACCTAAAACAGGTTTTTGATTACCCGTTTCCCAGGCTTTTATTAAAACCGCCTCCAACTCCCTTGCGTTTTGAGCGGATTTTGCTTTTTGTTCCAGTTGAGCCGGAGATCTGATACCTTCCAATCCTTTCAGAGCCTCCTGAACCTTTAAATCCTCCGGCCGATCATAATGGGCCGCTTCCGTAAGCTGGGTGATGAGGGGTTCAAAAGCACTGTAAAAGCCGGCAGGGGTATCTTTTTTTTCATCTAATTCTCCCAAGCTGGTTTTAGCCGAATTAATCTCTTTTTTTCTTTTGCTTACTTCATCTCCTAAAGTTTGAATTTTTTGATCATTTGTTTGGATATTTCCTTGTAAATCCTGGATTTCCTTTTCAAGCTCTTGCTGCATTTCTTTCCTCTTTTCTTGAGTTAACTCACCGTTCCACTTAACCTCTAGTTTTCGCTCTTTTAATTGCTCTAACCGGTTTTGATATTGTTGGTTTTCTTGAGACAGTGAACTTATTTCTTGTTCGGCCTTGTCTTTTCTTGATTGTTCATTCTCAATATCGCTTTTTAACTCTTTTCTTGTTCCTTCTCTGCCTTGAACCTCGCTTTTAAATGTTTTTTTCAAGGAAAAAGGAAATTTTGCGGCGCTTTTAATTGCTCCTCCCATTTTTTGAATCGCGTCAGCATCTTCAACTTTGGTTCCTTCTTGAAATTTTTTAACACGCTCATAACCAGCCCGGCCCAAGGCGATAGGGTCCAACACAGCTGAAGAAACACTTAATGATCCGCCGCCAACCTTAAATAATTTTCCTAGAGCTTGAGTGGATTTACCCGCAACCCCCCCCTTTTTTTTACCTGTTTTTTCCATGGCATCTCCCAATCGCATACCTGCTTTTCCTAAAAATTTACTGGTCACTTTATACGCCCCGACACTGCTCAATCCAATAGCGCCCAAAGTTACTCCTTTGGCGGCCGTTACGGCAACCCCGGCGCCGATCACTCCAAGAGAAGCGGCTGCCACCAGGGAACCGAACAAAAGACAAATCAAGAAAACTAAAAACATAACTTTTCTAAAAGCCATAGCTCCGTTTATGCTGGCGGCTTCTTCCAAGATCGTGGTTCTAGCTTCAGCTCGGTTATTGTGGTTTTCCATAAATATTCGTTCTCGGCCGGCAAGCATATTGGAAACATCATTAACCAAAGGTTTTTGGTTTGCCGTACTCGAACCGCCACCGCTTATTTGGCCGGCCATTTGAGCAGTGAACCAGACAAAGAAAAGCAGAAGCGGTCCTGAAAGAGCATACTGAAAAAAATTGGTCCACCATTTTTTAGCCAATCCCTCAGTATCGGGTAAAATCATACCCACATAAGCGAAAGGGGACAATACCAACAATATCCAAAGAGCGATTACTCTAAAAATCAAAAACATAACAATAGCCCACAGAGCAAAAGTGGCCAACAGGGTAAAGCCGCAGATTAAAGGAATGATCATGGCATACATTATCGTTACTTTGATTTCCGTTGAACTTATAATTTCACCCACATAATGCCAACAAGTTTTCCAATCCACCCAAAGATGATCTGAAATAGCGTTGGATAGTTGCGTAATCGGATCTTTGAAGGTGGAAAACATAATAATATGAGTAAAATCCAAAATCAATCCCGCAAACACCAAACTAAAGTTGGAAAGAAGAGCCACTATGGCCAGTTTAATCAAGAGTTTTTTGTAGTTATATTTTTCTACCCTAAAAATCGCTCCAACTCCGATAATAAGCAAGAAAATTATAAAAAAAATGTTGGCAATGTTGGCTGAAATTTTCCAACCATTAATTATAACCGGATTTTTGGTAAAACCACCCAGGCTTTTATAGAAATCTGGAGTAAACATTGCTTTGGCACCGTCTGTGGCTACATCAAACAAAAACCATAATACGTGTTGGCTAATATAGGCTAATATAGTAAATCCGGTGGCAGGCAGTTTTATCAATAAATTACCAATGCTTTCTAAAGCGGAATCAACCAGCCATTTTTTAATGTCAAAACCCATGCCTTCGCCCCAACCTGTTTCTCCTCCAAAAAAATCTTGAGCAAAAGCTATATTGTTTTTTTCAATTACAAAAAAACAAAAGATTAAAACTAAAATAGCAAAAATAATAAGTTTTATTTTATTTTGTTTTATTTTGTTGATCATTTTATTTCAATTTTTGTTTAATGATTGTTTGCGTCTTTCAAAATAGATATAGGTTCCCCGCAGCTTTGTGTCTGTTTTAATAAACTCCTTCAGTGTCCAGTCAACACGGCCGGTATGTTTTTTTAAGCGGCTTTTTCCAAAGCTTCCCGTTCTTTTTCCCGAGCTTTTTTATAGGCGCTTAAATTTGTAATTTCTTTTTCTTTGGATTTTTTATTTTCCGGGCTGTGGGCTTTGGTTTGAAAATCTTGAGCATACTGCTCCTTTTTTTGGCTTAACAGACCTTTTTGATCTTGCAATTCCTGTGCCTGTTCCATATTTTTAAAATATTCTTTTCTGGCGCTTCTCCAACTGAATAATACCATAATTGTTGTAACCGGGGTAACGAACTCAACAAGGGGAATGAATCCCAAGATTGTATCCCCAATAGGAACAATAAACCAGATAATAATTTTTTTAAGAATAGTGCTTTTTATCCTTCCAAGTTGCAGCCAAATTAAGAATGATACAAATCCTTTCAAGAGAAGTCCTATCACAGAATCCAAAATAATGGTAAGTGGAACATAATCAAAGCAGTCTGCCATTATAGCTATAGCAAGAGCGAATAAAAAAACAAGGGGGCTATATCCTTCTGCCAATTTGTAAAGTTTTTGAGAGAGATTTTCCAGTACTCTTTCTCCTTTTTCGGTTTGAGCCAATCTATCCATGACCCCTACCAGGCGTTGAAATTTTTGTACATCCATTTTTATTTTTAGAAATTCTTTTTTATGGGTATTTTTTTTGCTGCTTGATTGAGTTTTACCTCTTAAAATAAGCATTATTCTTTTAAATCTCGGATTTAACCTTTCACTCCTAAATTACAAATTTAAATCCCCAACTCCTTTTTAAAGTTTATTTTGGGTGATTTTTGTATTTTTTAAGGACCTGATTGTGCCTGACCTATTCCCTGACCTCCTCCACCGACTGAACCAGCCGCCTCCCAATCACTGGCTTTATTGCAGCAAGGTTGGCCGTCCTGACAGTTATTTCCTTCGCAGTAGGCTTGATATATTTCCCAGGTCGATCCGTCCCAGCCGCTAAACCACATTCGATATGGCGGTTTGGCTTCATAAGAAAGTCCGCCTTCATCCTCGCTTACTACCATAGGTCCGCTTACATGGAGTAATTTTTTACCGAACTTATCTCCTATATCTATAACCGGTTCTCCGCCTCTTTGAAACTTTGCCGGGGTTTTGGAGTGGGCGTAAAAAATCCGCCAGGATGCTCCATCATAACCGCTATACCACATATGAAAAATTCTTTGGCCCATTTCCTCCTCGCATTTATTGCCACATTTGGTGTTTTCTTTATATTTTTTTTGTAAAATCACTGAAGGATGAGCTACATGAATATTGTCTTTGGCCTTTTTATCGGGGTTAACATCCAAGGCTACAGATCTTGAAGATTCGGCAAAATTTAAATTGCCGGCCACATCGAATAACTCGGGCTTGTTTTGTTGTATATAAATTATACGCCAGGTTGCCGCATCGTTACCGCTAAACCAGGTATGATAAGTTCTGTTTACTTCGATACAGCAATAAAAATAACCCATTTTAATGCATTTTTTAATAATATCCAGAGAAATAGCGGGGCTATCCGCATGATTTTGGGAAAAACCCCCTCCATTTTGCGGGCTTATTACGATTACTTTTTTTTTCCAATCATAAGCGTTGCTACTATCGGCTCTGGCCACCCTCCAAGCGGAAGTTACTTCGTCGTAACCTCCGTAGTACATAAAATATTGATCGATTTCTCTTTCCTGTCGGCAGTCCATTACTTTTCTTTCTTTTAAAACCCAGGGGCTGGAAGCGTGTTTTTTATCGTAAAACCTGTCTTCGGGCCCGGATAGAGGAATTCTACCGTCGGTACCTTTCTTAGAATCCGGCGGAGTGTCGTTGTTTACTTTTTGAATGTTTTCGGGGCTGTCGCCTTCGGCCATATAAATTCGATAATTAGCGCCATCAAAACCACCATACCAAAGTTTATATTGATCTTGATAATCGAATTTTAGAGCCGCCGGCCCGTCGGGTTTGTTGGTTCCTTCATCTAGCGCAAAGGTATTATGGCAGCCTCCAGCGTGAATATTATCTCCTTTTCCGTGACTGCCGATTAAAATCTTCCCGTTTTTTGACTCCCCGGTGTCCATAGTTTCCTTGCCTGAGCCATTTTGAGATGAACCCGGTCTTTGTTGTGATCCTTGCAAATTTTGGTCCAGATTGGTTTGAGCTATTTTCTTTTGATAAACGGAATCATCTTGTAAAAAGCCCGCTTGATTTTGCTGATTTTGATCACCGCTGCTTTGATTTATTAAACCGGTTTGATTTTTAAAGGTTTGGGTTTTTTTTCTATACACCAAAAATAAAACACTCAGAACCAGTAATAAGCCCACGACAATAAAGATTCCTTTATTTTTAGTTAAAATTTTTTTTAAATTATTTTTAGTCAATTTCTTTTTTTATTTTATAAAACCGGATTTTACGATTAGAAATTTTAATTATTTTATACCATATTTAAGCACCTGATGTAAAGGAGTATTTATTTTTAAGTTAAAAAGGGATTGCCGTTTTTATCGATTTTTGGTAATCAAGCTTTCAAAGTCCTTTTTGGAAAAAGCTTTTAGCAAATAAGCTGTGAGTAAATATAAACCTCCTCCAATCAAAACTTGAAAAACCAAAACCCCTATTTTGATAAAAGTATTCTCTGCGCCAAAAGAAATTTTATTGGTAAAAATAATAAATAAACTCATAACAATTCCGGCTATTATAATTTTTATTAAGGATTTAATATTTGGTAAATATTGGATGGATTTCCAAACCACCAAAAATGATAATAAAGGCACCAAAAGTTCGGTTATAACGGAAATCGCGGCAGAAGCGTAAAATGAATATTTAGGGATAAATATTAAATTTAGAACAACATTTAAAATAGCGGCGGTAACAAAGATAACCAAAAGATTTTTTTGTTTTTTAGCTGAAATTAAAATCGAGTTGAAAAATTGGCCCATAAAAATTCCAAAAATAGCTAAAGTTATGATTTTTAGAACAATTACCGATTCTTCAAAACCATCACCCCCGATAATGGATACCACTTTTGGCGCCAGGGAAAAGATTCCCATGGAAACCCCCACCGCGATCAAAGAGATAGCATCAAAAGTTTTGTTGGCTATATTTTTAAATTTGTTTTTGTTATAAAATATATTTTTAGAAAAAAGAGGCAGAATTAAGCCCATAAACATGGCCGGAAAATAAGCAAGGTTTTCAAAAACCTTATAAGCCAGGTTGTAGATCCCCACATCTTCCATACCTTTAATAGAAGATAAAATTATAGTATCGAATCTAAGGTAGATAAAGGTTACAATAGCTGAAATTCCTAGCGGCAAGGCTTCTTTTAGAAGTTTTTTTATTCTCTTTAGATTAAAATCAAGCCCAATATCCAGTCTTTTTTTGGTAAGGGTTATTACTATGGAAAAGGTTGTTGCCCAGGAAAGAATTAAACCGATCACCACCCAAGCCAGACCTAAATCCAGTTTATAGCAAACCAAGACCCAGATTAAGTTGGCGATTCTTCCGGCCAACTCTGCCATGGAAACATAATAAGCCAAAAGTCTTTTTTGAAAAACCCCGGTTAAGCTTTGGTAAAGCGAGGCAAAAATCAAGCCGATTAAAACGATAACAATACCGTTTTTTATATCTTGTGAATAATTCAGAAATTTTACAAAAACAAAAGATGCCAAAAAAAGAAAACAGGTAAAGGCCAGTTTAATGCTGATAGCTGTAGAAATCAGCCTGGCTTCCTGCTTTTTATTTTCCGTTTTGGCGATTTCTCTTAAAACCGTTTGATTAATACCTAAATCGCTGACTGCCGAGAACATGGAAAAAAAGGCCATAATAGTGGAATAGGCTCCAAATCCTTCTGGTCCCAAAAGCCTTGTAATGAAGCTTAAAGCAATAAAGGAAACAAAAGACCAAGTGACCTTTAAACCGGAGGATAAAACCGTATTTAGAGCGACTTTTCTGGGAACTGATTTGATTTTATCTTTGCCTGCCTTTTTTGTTGATTTCATTTTTGTTTGGATTAGATTTTTTCTTCTTTGAGTCGATTTTGTGTTGAATTATCGAAAAAAAAGTACTGGAGGCCCAATAAAGCGGAAGACCCGCAGGTAAACTAAGGCCGATAATAAAAGTAAGAGCAGGGAAGATATAAGTCATGTTTTGCATTTGCTGGGCCATAATATCCTGGATTTCCGGTTCCCCTTTTTTCTTTTGATTTTTTTCCTTTGCTTTTTTTTGATTTTTGTTTTTAGCGCTCATTATCTTGGAATATAAAAATTGCAATCCCGCGGCTATTAAAGCGATCAAGGTGGATTTTTTCGTCAGATCTATCAAATTTAAAAAATTTTTGTTAACTTCCTCGATGTTTTTTAAGGAGGGGAAATTATATAAAGCTTCTTTAGATACCATTAAATGTTCTTGATTTATGGAAAATACATTATCCGGCCCCGGACGAAGCATCCAAAAAATAGCGATAAAAATCGGCATTTGAACCAGAAGGGGGAGGCAGCCGGAAGCCGGATTAACTCCTTCTTTTTTATAAAGCTCGGTTTGTTTTAACATTAGTTTTTCCTTGTCGTCTTTATATTTTTCTTTTAATTTGGCCAGTTTTGGCTGAATTTTTTTCATCTCTTCCTGAGCCTTGATTTGTTTTTTAGTCAAAGGGTATAAAATCAGTTTTACAATTAAGGTAAAAACGATTATGGCAACACCTAAATCACCGACAATGCTGTATAAAAAAATTAGTAAATTAAATAAAGGTCTGGTTAAAATTTCGTAAAAAAATTCCTTCATAAAATGAATTATTAATTATTTTAATATTTAAACTAACTTCAAGGAAAAAATAAACAATTAACACTTTGCGAATTATTTTTTATTTTTAAAGACAAAATAAAAAAGTTTTTCAACATCTTTAACAAGAGACTCAAACTTATAGTCGCTTGAACCTATAAGCAATACAAAATCATAGCATACATCTTTTTTATTTTCTAAAAATGGATTGAATACTTTATTAAAGGCATTTCTGGCTCTTCTTTTCAAAAGATTTCTTTGAGTGGCTTTTTTGGTTGTTTTTTTGCCGATTATAACCGCCAAACGGGAAAAATTAAGATTATTTTTCTTATATATTAATTTTAACTTGTTCCAATGTTTAAAATTTCCAAAACGAAATACAGCTTGAATTTCTTTTCTGTCGAGGCGGTTTTGTTTTTTTAACATTTTTCCAATCAATTTTTATATAAACCACCCCCGGTTTTTTTAGACCGGAGTTATCTTTTCTCTGCCTTTTTCTCGTCTTCTTTTAAGGGTTTTTCTTCCCCCTTTGGTTTTTTGTCTGGCTATAAAGCCGCAACTTTTCGCTCGCTTTCTTTTTTTTGGCTGATAAGTTCTTTTAGTTGACATAAAAATGATGGATTAGAAATAAAAATAAAACCTACGGTCCAATAAATGGAACGGTTAAATTATCTTTTAGAAAACCTGAAGAAAAGTAAACCAAAGTTTCCAACTTACATTTTTGCTAATTTTTGCAACCGACCTTACTCTTTCAAGGTTCCCCAAGTTCTTAATTCAGCTTAGATTTTAGTTGATCAATTGTCAAATAATTTCTTTGAAAAAACCCCTGAAAAACAAGGCGATGTGGGGAATTTTCATTTTTTGAGCAAATTTTTTGAAATTACTTTGAGGAATAATAGCTTAATTATTGTGAAAAATCACTTTGAAAAATTTATTTCAATGAAATATGCAATAATTTTTAACTCCCTACACAAAAAATTTTAGATGCCTTTTTAAAATAAAGTCGGATTAGGGTTATCCAGCCATTCAAGATTCAGATGTTCATAGGCTTTTTTGGTGGCCATTCTACCCCTGGAAGTTCGCTGAATAAATCCTATTTTTAAAAGATAAGGTTCATAGATTTCTTCGATAGTGTCTTTTTCCTCACTGGTGGATGCCGCTAAAGTCCCTATGCCCACAGGCCCACCGTTAAATTTATTAATTAAAGTTTCCAGAATATAACGATCGGCCGGTTCCAGGCCCATTTCATCGATCTGGAGCATTTCCAGGGACATTTTAGCCATTTTTTGATCAATCAAACCATCGGCTTTTACTTGAGCGATGTCCCTTACTCTTTTTAAAAGTCGGTTGGCCACTCTTGGATTTTTTCGGCTGCAGGCCGCTAAAAACCGGCAACCCTGATCTTTTATGGAAACATTTAAAATTCCGGCGGACCTTTTTATAATTTCGGCGATTTCTTCATCAGAATAGAAATCAAGTTTATAGGTCATACCAAAGCGGCTTCTTAAAGGCGAGGAAACCAGTCCTATTCTGGTAGTAGCGCCAATTAAAGTGAATTTAGGCAGGTCAAGTTGAAGGACTCTGGCGGATGGACCTTTTCCGATGATAATGTCGAGTTTGTAATCCTCCATAGCCGGATAAAGAGATTCTTCCACCAGCTTGTTCATTCGATGTACTTCGTCAATGAATAAAACATCGCCTTCTTCTAAGTTTGTTAAGATTGAGGCCAAATCTCCGACTTTTTCAATAGCCGGTCCTGAGGTTATTTTAATATTGGCCTGCATTTCATTGGCGATAATATGGGAAAGCGTGGTTTTTCCAAGTCCTGCCGGTCCGTAAATTAAAACATGTTCCAAAGGTTCGTTTCTTTTTTGACAGGCTTGAATAAAAATTTCCAGATTTTCTTTTGTTCTGGTTTGACCTATATAATCCAACAATTTTTTGGGTCTTAAACTGATTTGAAATTTTTCTTCCCGGTTATCTTGACTTTCAGGCTCAAGCATAAAATTTTAATTAAAAATTATTAAAAAATTTTCTAAAAATCTTTAAAAATCTTGTCAAATAATTTTAAATTCCCTCTTGGCAGAAGAATAAAAAATTTGACATAATTTTTGATTAATGCTAAGTTATACAGTTTTAGTAATTTTAAAAAATTAAAGATTTCTTTCTGTGGACATTTAGGGTTTCGTCTTTGAGATCCGGAAAATTTACCTAGAACCAGGATGCTTTGGTTTTTAAGCGAAAGCGCTCCTCGGGTTAATTTTTTAATTTGCATATATTAAATGCAATTTAATGTCTACAGAATAAAGTCTTTAATTATGTAGCCTTGTTTTCAAATACTCCTCAAGGATTATTTTGGTCAAAATTTTTACTTGTTTTTCAACTTTAAATTTTCAAATTACTCCTCAGTTACTCTTTTAACCTCCTCTAAACTGGTTATTCCTTCAATGACTTTCAGGATTCCGTCTTGAGCCATAGTTAACATTCCTTCTTTTATGGCTTGTTTTTCAATTTCGGTAGTGGTGGAAAATCTGGCGATTAATTCCTCCAGTTTTTCGCTCATACTCATAATTTCTGCCACCGGAGCTATTCCGGAGTAGCCTGTACCTTTGCAGCTTTGGCATCCCTTAGGCGTATAAATTTTTTCGACTTTTTCTGGAACTATAACTCCGGCTGCTGTTGAAATTGAGTCCAAAACTTCCTGAATTTTTGCCTTTGTTTTTTCATCGGGCTGGATGGGTGTTTTACAATCATCGCAAAGTTTTCTAACCAGTCGTTGGGCCATCATGGCGTTAGTGGCGCTGGCAATATCTGAAGGATCGATATTCATATTAAACAATCTTTGAACTGAAGCTACCGCATTATTGGTATGTAAAGTTGATAAAACCAGATGACCGGTCAGGGAGGCCTGAATGGCGATTTTGGCGGTTTCCTCGTCTCTGATCTCTCCAATCATAAGGATATCCGGATTTTGACGCAAGAGAGCTTTTAGAGCATTAGTGAAATCATAACCTTTTTCAACATTAACCTGAGTTTGTAAAATTCCTTTTAATCGGTATTCAATCGGATCTTCCACTGTTATAATTTTAACCTGCGGTTTATTCAATTTATTTAAAAGAGAATAAAGCGTCGTGGTTTTTCCACTGCCGGTAGGACCGGTATTTAAGATTATGCCGTTGGGTTTGTCGATCTCTTGAAGCAGTCTTTCCATGGTTTGTTTCCTAATGCCTATTTTATCTATATGAAGCGCTTTAGCCGATTTATGTAAAAGTCTCATTACCACGGTTTCTCCATAACCGCTAGAAATTATGGAGACTCTGACATCAATCTGATCGCTGGTTAAATTGGCCAGAGGTTTTTCCAATTTTATTCCAAACCGACTATCTCTTACCGGTTCATGAGAGGAAGGTTTAAATCCGCTGAGCTGTTTTACTCTCCCCACCATCTGGACATAATTGCTGGATTGGATTTGGGTAATATCTTGCAAGATCCCGTCGATTCTGTAACGAATTTGAACTTTTTCTCCGATTGGTTCCATATGAATATCGCCGGCATCAAAACTTAAAGCTCCGGCAATAACATATTCCAGCGATTCTTTGTTGGAAGCATTATCAATTACTTTACCCAGAGCTTGACTGTCATAGCCGAGTTTTTGAATTTCGTTAACTTGCTCTTCTTTGATTAAAAGCTGCATAGATAAAAGTTGAGTCATAATTTGTTCGTAAATTTCCTCCAAAAATTCTCCGGTTCCGGTAACTCTTTGAACTTCTTCCATACTGGTTTCGCCGGCTACTGCTTTTAAAATTCCATCCTGGAGCATGGTAATCATTCCGTTTTCCATAGCTGCAGTGGTTAATTCAGAAGCCGGTTCCATTTTATTAATTAATTTTTCGATTTCACGGTTAATTTCAAAAACTTCAAAAATTCCGATTCTGCCTTTATAGCCAATATTATGGCATTTGGAGCAGCCGGAGGAACGATAAAGGGTTTTGATATTTTTAGGTACTTCCAGATTAGCCTTGGGTGAAATAATTGATAAAAATTTATTAATAGTTTCTAAGGTCTGAGGGGCTGGAATATATTCTTCTTTGCAATGCGGGCATAATTTTCTTACCAGTCTTTGAGCGATAATGCAGTTGATAGCGGAACTGATTAAAGAAGGCCTTACCCCCAAATCTATCAGTCTTGGTACAGCTCCGGTGGAGGAGTTGGCATGTACCGTGGAAAAAACCAGATGACCGGTCAGGGAGGCGTTGGTTGCAATATCAGCGGTTTCCTCGTCTCTAATCTCACCTACTAGAATGACATCAGGGTCTTGTCTGACAATAGCTCTAAGGCCGCTGGCAAAATCATAGCCTCTTTCTTTGTGGATTTGAGTTTGACTTATATTTTTTATGCGGTATTCGATTGGGTCCTCGATGGTTATGATTTTTATTCCAGGATTGTTCACTCGTCTTAAACAAGAGTAAAGCGTGGTGGTTTTTCCGCTACCTGTAGGACCGGTGTTTAAAATCATACCGTTGGGTTTTTTGATTTGGGTGGTAAGCTGCTCATAACCTCTTCCCCTTAAACCCAATTCTTCCAATTCGATTTTACCCATGTCTTGATTTAACAGACGGGCCACTATATTTTCGCCAAAATTTCCCGGAATAACAGAGACACGCACATCGATTTCCCTGGGAGGATTGTCCAGTTTTATTTCAAACCGTCCGTCTTGAGATTTGTCTTTAATATTGAGTTTTAAGCCGGCCAGCATTTTTATTCTGGAAAGCACAAAGGAATAAGACTTATAAGGAATGTGGGTTACATTTTGCAAAACCCCGTCTATCCTGTACCGCAGCCGTATTTGTTCTTTTTGAGGTTCAAAGTGAATGTCAGAGGCGCCCAGTTTGATGGCTCCCGCAACAATTATGTTTAAAACTTCAGTAGTGGGAAGCTGCTGGATTTTTTTATGTAAATCCATCAGCTCTTTAACTTGTTTTTCAAATTCCTCCAAATCCTTGCCAGTCAGATTTATTCTCATTTCTTCAAGACTATCTCCCAGATTGTATAGCTTGTATTTATCCAAAGCTCTTTCCAGACTTGACTGGGAAACCAGATAAATTTGACAGCGATAACCTTTTTGCTGCAACTCCACTAAAGATTGAACGGTTTGAAGGTTTTGAGGTTGGGAAATGGCCACTTTCAAACTATTGCCGGCTTTATGAATAACCGTCAGATTACCTTTTCTGGCAAAATCTTCTTCAATGGTGTGTAGGGTTTCAACATTAATGGGATAAATATTTAAATCCAAATAAGGAACTCCCAATTGTTGAGCTAAAAGAGCCGTTTTTTCTTCTTCAGAGGAAGCTCTTATTTTTTTGAGGGCTTCTTGAATTTTTGTTTGATCAAAAACATGTTGATAGCCTTTGACTTTTTTTACCAGCGCCATTTTGGTTTTTTAAATTAATGTAAATTACGAAATCAACCTTTTTCTTAAAAAAGAGAAATTTATTTTTAAGGGAATAAAGAAATCAAACCCCTCTTTTCTAAGGCAATATTTATCAATAATTTCTGTTTAATAATATAACATATTTTTGTTTTTTGGGGGAGTTTTTAAAATTAACCCTTATTCTCTAGATAGGACATTTCCAAATTGGCTTGGCAGCTTTAAAAATTAAAAAATCGATAAATTTATCGATTTTTTAATTTTGTTGGTAAATTTTATGGGTTTGGCGCATTTTAGAATGAGCCGGTTTGGTTTTTTAAGATTACGGGGATAAGTTTTACGATAATTAAAGCTAAGGCTCCTATAACCAATCCAATTGCCGAATAAATCAAGCTTTTTTTAGATTTGGCCATCAAATCGTCGTTGCCGGAAGAGGTGATATAGATTATTCCGCTAATTATAAAAGCCAAAACCGCCAAAGCCGCAAAGACCATCACAATAAAATCCATAATACTGACTACCACGGTTAAAACTGGATTATCTCCTCCGGGATCCGGCAGATCGGTTTTGGGATATTCTAAAGTCATTGTATTGTTTGTTTTGGATAAAAAAATCTAAATTGCAGTAATTGATTTATTCGTCAACAATTCTTTTGATTCGCCCGAGATCCTTAAAATTGGCTGAAATTTTTTTTGTTTAAAATCCTCCTTTCTCATTTTTCATAATAGCTGCCGTGGTTTGTACTATTACATAACCCAGGGCACCAACCGCAATTCCGATTGCCGAATACATCATTCCTCTTTTACCCAGTTGCATTCTTTCCTCGTTACCGGTTGCGCTAATATACAAAATTCCGGAAATTAAAAATCCCAAAACCCCAAGACCCGCCAAAAGCATAGTGGTAAAATTAAGAACACCTTTTAAGGCTTTACTGAATTCACTGTCCGGTAAACCTGTGTTTGAGGCATATTGTAGTCCCTGTTCGTACATATTTTTATTGATTCAATTTTCATTTTTGAGCAAAAGGGATTTTTGTAATGATTTAAAATGCTCCTTTCTCATTTTTCATAATAGCTACCATGGTTTGTACTATTACATAACCCAGGGCACCAACCGCAATTCCGATTGCCGAATACATCATTCCTCTTTTACCCAGTTGCATTCTTTCCTCGTCTCCGGTTGCGGTAATATACAAAATTCCGGAAATTAAAAATCCCAAAACCCCAAGACCCGCCAAAAGCATAGTGGTAAAATTAAGAACACCGGTTAAGGCGTCACTGAATTTGGTTTGAGGTAGGCCGGCTTCTCCTGATAAGTCTAAACCCTTACGCCACATTCCAGTAGCGGTTCCACCACCACCAGCACCACCGGCTGATTGTGGAGGAACCTGACCCCACCCTCCTACCTGAGCAAAAGTTTCTTTACTGTTCAATAACAGCATCATCAAAAAACTTCCAATTCCAATTAGTTTTTTTTTCATTTTTTATTTTTAATTATTAAAAAATTATTTTAAAAGCGAATCGATTTGACGAATTATAATTAAGCCCCCTACCGCAATGACTAATCCGACAATGGAATAAATGATTTGTTTTTTGGCATTTTGCGCCCGGTCTTCGTTACCGGCGGAAGTTAAATACATAATAGCTCCTCGAATTAAATTTATTATACCAATAAGTCCGATTAATGACAAGAGAAGACCTAAAAATTTCTCCACTATTTGATAAGCGGCCTTGGCTGCGCTTACTTCCGGAGCCGCGGTTTTTTCAAAAATTTTATAAACTTCCTTTAAAATGGTTTCCGCCCCCAGGATTATAACCAGTCCGATAACGGTGCCAATCATAATTTTTTTAGCGGTTTGAACTTTTTCGTCGTTGCCTTGAGAAAAAATGTAATAAATTCCGGAAATTATAAACATTAATATAGCGATAGCGGCTACAAAAGTTCTAAGTCTTTCTATAATATTTATAACCAACCCTTCAAAATCTCCGGTTGTAAGGGGATTTTGAATTACAATTGAGCCTGCCCGGGCTTGATTTAAAAATCCGGTTTTTTCAAATCCGAAAAAGCCTAAAGCGATAATGAATATAACAAAAATAAGGCTTGGAAAAAGTGATTTGTTTTTGATTAAATTAAACATTTTCTCGTTTTTATTATTGAAAAAAGGCCGCGATTTGTTTTACCAGAATTTGCGATCCAATCGCGACAAAAAGTCCAATAATGGAATAGATTAAAGTTTTTTTGCCAATGGTGGCTTTTTCTTCGTCCCCGCCGGAGTTCAAGTACCAAAGCCCGCCGATAATTATGCCTATTACACCAAACATTGCCAACAGGGTTAATAAAAGGTTTATAATATTTTCCACTATCGTTTTCATTCCATCGCCCGGGGTTTTTATTAATTCTTGAATTTTTGGGGTAATAGTGAAGGTTGTACTTAAAACAGATTGCCCAGTCAAGGCAATAGAAATTTCACTAAGCAAAACCGCGGCTCCTATTGTAATTGCGATTCCGATTACGGCATAAGTTATCATTTTTCTGGCTTGCGTCATTTTTTCTTCAACTCCTGAGGAAAGCATATACAAAATACCTCCCAATATGATAAAAATCAGAGCAATACCCACCACAACCCCCATTAAAATGCCAAGAATTTGCCCCACAAAATTTACCAGCATTTTTTTTGGATCACCCCCGCCTGTTACCGGAGCCAGAGGGTTGTATAAATTTAATAATTTCGCTGCGATAAATTTGATTTTCATATAATAAAAATAAAAGAAATCCTTTAATTTTTCATTTCATTTAGAAGTATTTGAATTTTTGTATCTATTTCTTCCACTGCTTGTTCGGGGGTTTTTCTATTTAGGGCTACATCTTGGATATTGTTATTTAGGATATTGTCTATCTTTTTTTCATTCGGCTGAAACCAGCTTTTTGCTTTTAAGACCTGTTGGGCAAAAATTCCGATTTCCGGATCGTTTTTTTGAATCTCGATTACATCTTTTCTGGCCCCGGGTCTTTGAGTGGCTTGCGTGTATTTTAAGGATTGTTCTTTTTGGCCTAAATATTTTAAAAACTTCCAAGCCTCCAAGGGTTTGTTTCTGACCATAGCGGAACTGCGGGAAACCACATAACCCCAATAATTTGGGTAGGTGATTCTATTTTCGGGCGGGGAGTTTTTAAATTGAGGGATTTCGGCAACGGAAAAATTAAGTCTAGGACTTTTGGCTCTGATGGTTTCCAGGGCGAAGGTGTAATTTATCATCATTGCCAAACGGCCTTCTTGAAATAGATCGATCGAATTGTGCATTCTGGAATTCCAAGTGTAATTTGGGTCAGTGGCGTCCGCAAAGCTGCTGTAAAATTCCATGGCCTCTACTCCCACATTTTCCAAATTGCCGTTGGGTTGTTTAACTTTTGAATTAATATTTGATCTTAATTTATCAAAATCCACAATCTCGTTGCCTTTTTGCATCATAAGCATAATCAAAATATCGCCGGCTCGATTTACGTTTCTGGAAGTTCCCAGAGAAATTCCGGATTGATTTATATTACCAAATTCGTCTTTTTTGGTCATTAATCGGGAAACTTTTTCCAGGTCTTCCCAGGTATTTGGAGCATAGGCAATCGCTTGTTCATTAAACAGGTCTTGATTGTAGTAAAGGGCTAAAGTATCTACCGCCAAGGGAATTCCGTAAATTTGGCCATTTTTTACAAAATCTTTATAAACCACTGAAGAAAAAGCTTCTTTGTATTGGCGCTGGCTGATTAAAGGTTCTTCTATTTTTGGGGGCTTACTGCAGCCTCCCATATTATCGATAGTGTTGTTATAAATAGTTTGGGCTTCCTGAAGACTTATCATTAAATTAAGGTTTTTTTGAGTCCAGGTGTGGTGGGCTAAAAATATATCAGGACCCTGCTGATTGGCAAAAGCTTTGATTAACTCTTCCTCGTATTCTTCCGGGGTAAATTTTCGATAGCTGATTTTGCTTATTTGTGGGTTTTGTCTTTCATATTCATGAATAAACTCTTTCATAAGATCGCTGTCGTCCCAAATGCCCCAAATTTCAATCGGCTCCACTTCAGCCGGAGGTTTTTGTTTTAGACCGCAGCCACAAACAAAAAGTATTAAAAAAAAGCTCAAATATAAAATAATTTTTGTTTTTTTTGCCATTTTATTTTTTTATTTTTCAAATATTATTCCCCAGTGAAATTGTCCCACTTCAATGTCTTTTACAAAATTCAAATTATTGTTAAGGCAAAATTCTTTTACTTTTTCCTTGTCCGTTAACAGTTCTCTGGCAGGACCCATTTTTAAATCGGTGGCTTTCCAGTCTATTATTATTAACTTTCCTTGAGTCTTTAAGATATCAGCGGCTTGAACAATCATAGCTGCTTTGTTTTCGTTTTCGCTTAAAACATTGGAAAGAATTACTTTATCGATTTTGCCTTGATCGGAAATTATTTTTAAGTGATCTTTAGCTTCCAGATTAGCTCTTATTGTTTCAATATTAAATAAAAAATTAGCTCTTGCCAAACTTTCCACTGATTCAAGCTGTTTTTCTAAAATGTCAATAGCATAGATTTTACCTTGCTCTCCAACTTTTTTCGCCATTTCAATAGCTAAAAAACCGCTTCCACAACCAAGATCGGCGATAGTCTCTCCCTTTTTAATATCAAGTTTTTGGACAATTTTTTCAGGATTTAAAAATTTTACTTTTTCCTGATCCATTAATTTTTTTAACTTTTGCTTTTAAGAATATTTAAGTATTCTCTTAAATTGGATTTTGTTTTTTCTAGCCTGGGAACAGTGGCGTCAAATAAAGGATCTTCCGGATCAAGTTGATGATATTCTTTGGATTTTTGGATTAGTTTGTCTATGGAATTATTGATTTGAGGGATTATTTCCTGTTGCTCCTTATTGGTGTTTTTATCGCTGTCATAAAGATCAGCGAATTTTTTATATTTGTCAGCTATTTCATTGGCGGCCTCTCTTCTTTCCATATCCTTTCTTTTTAAAATTTCGTTATATTTTTCAGCATATCTTACTATTTCTTCTTTGCTTAAAGATTTACCAAATGCGTCTTTAGTAAAGTTTATCGCTCCCACAACACTTCCGATACCGATTCCAATAATTTTTTTTAATCCTTTGTTCTGGGAACTGTCATCCTGGGTGACCTGGACTTTTTTATTGCTGTTAAGGTTTTGATTTTGATTTAGACTCAGGTCCACATTTTTTTGATTGTCTTGAGAAGGGTTTTTGGAAAAAAACCCTTGATTTTCTTGGTTTTCTTCTTGATTGTTTTTTTGATTCTTTTTTTTACCAAACATGGTTTTTAATTAATGATTAATAAATATGATTAGCATTAATTAATTTGGCTTTTTCTTTAATCCGGGAATATAATTGGAATAGAAATTTGGAAAATTTAATTTCTCGGTTTAAGAAAAAACATACAAATAACGCTAAGGTTTAAATTTAATAATGGTTATAAAACAGTTGCCTGGGCTAGTTTATTTTCTTTTTTCAGTTTCATAATCCGCACTCCCTGGGTGGACCGGCTTAGCCGGGGGATGGCGGAAACCTTTATTCTTATTATATTACCATTGGTGGAACTTGCAATAATATGAGATCCTTCCTGGGATTGGCCGATTACGGAGGCATGGGCTATCGGGCCGTTTTTTTCCGTAACCTTTAAGGTTTTTATTCCTGACCCGCCTCTTTTTTGCTTTTTATAATTTTTTAAAGCTGTTTTTTTCCCATATCCTTTTTCAGTTATGGTGATTAAATCGCGACCTTGATTTTCCCCATTTCTGATCACATCCATTCCAACAATATAATCGTCGGTTTTCATTTTAATACCTCTGACTCCTCTGGCGATCCTTCCCATAACTCTGGCATCTTTCTCACTAAATCGGATAGACTGCCCTTTTTTGGTGATCAAAACTATATCATCGTCGCCCCAGGTAGGTTTTACCCACCACAACACATCATCGTCTATTAACTTTATCGCATATTTTCCGGAACTTCTCAAGTTTTTAAAATCTTTTAACTTCACTCTTTTAACTTTACCTTTTTTGGTGACCATAAACAAATATTTGGGAGGCTCTGCTTCTAATCCCAGGGGATTGATTTGTTCCCGAGGCTGGTTAAAAGTCAAAAGCGCGGTAATGTTTTCTCTTTGATTTAGAGAAAGAAAATTAGCGATAGCCTTGCCTTTGGAAATTCGGGAACCTTCCGGAATTTCAAAGGCTTTAGTTACATACACCTTACCTGAATCGGTAAAGAAATATAAGTTGTCGTGGGTTTTGGTTGAAGCAATATGAGATATAATGTCGTCTTGTTTTGTAGATGTTCCTGCTATTCCCACACCTCCTCTTTTTTGCACTTTATAATTATCGGGGTTCATCCTTTTAATATATCCGCCTTTGCTTAAAAGAATAATAGCGTCCTGGTTGGGGATTAGATCCTCGCTTTTAAATTCATCTACCCCTGATTTGATCAATTTGGTTTTTCGTTTATCCCCGTATTTTTCTTTTTTTTCCAAGAGTTCTTGTTTTACAACATTTTTAATTTTTTGTTCGGATTTAAGGATATCTTCCAGTTTTTTAATGAGTTTTAATTTTTCATTTAATTCATCCTGAATTTTTTTTCGCTCCAGTCCGGCTAGAGTTTGTAATTTCATTTCCAGAATAGCTTCGGTCTGAACATCGGTAAAACCGAACTTTTTAACCAGGTTTTCATGAGCGCTTTTTTTGGTCCGGGAAGATCTGATTGTATTAATTACTTCATCAATATTGTCCAGAGCTTTATTTAATCCTTCCAGAATATGAGCTCTTTCTTTAGCTTTTCTTAATTCAAATTTAATTCTTTTGGTTACCACCTCTACTCTATGTTTAAGATATAGAGAAAGCATCTCTTTGATATTCATTACTTTTGGCTGGATTCCATCTTCCAAAGCTAGCATATTTAAGCCAAAATTCTTTTGTAAATCACTGTATTGATAAAGTTGATTTAGAACTTTTTGCGGATAAGCATCTTTTTTCAATTCGATCACAATTCTTATGCCGTCTTTGTCTGATTCGTCTCTGATATCTTTTATTCCCTGAATTTTTCCGTTTTTTACCAGGTCGGCGATCTTGGAAATGGTGTTGGCTTTGTTCGACTGATAGGTAATTTCATTGACTATTATGTCTGAACGGTTTTTGGTAGCCTCTACTATTTCGCATTTGGCTCTGGTTATGATCCTTCCCTTTCCGGTAGAATAAGCGTTTAAGATATCTTTTTCACAATACATTATTCCTCCGGTGGGGAAGTCCGGACCTTTAACAAAATTCATTATTTCTGTAATTTGGCATTCCGGGTTATCGATTAAATAAATGGCGGCATCTATTATCTCATTGATATTGTGAGGGGGAATATTGGTTGCCATCCCTACCGCAATCCCCATAGTTCCGTTAATTAACAGTTGAGGAACAGCGGCCGGAAGTACCGCGGGTTCTTTCCGGGAAGCATCATAGTTATCCACAAAATTAATAGTTTCTTTTTCAATATCTTTTAACATTTCTTCGGTAATGGCTTCCATTTTACATTCCGTATAACGCATGTGAGCCGCTCCGTCGCCATCTACTGAACCGAAATTGCCTTGGCCATCCACTAAAGGATAACGCAGAGAAAAATGCTGAGCCATTCTAACCAGAGTTTCGTATAAAGCAACATCTCCATGAGGATGATA
>WJJL01000061.1 GCA_014729725.1 Candidatus Moraniibacteriota bacterium
CCTTAAAGGTCGCTAAATTATGTTATTTAGAAGGAAAGACAATGAAAGAAATAGCAAAGATTTTAGATATATCAAAAGCAACAGTGCATAACGACCTAACTAAATTCAAAAACACCCTAAAAGAAGAAACAGGGAATTCTTTTTAACCAAGGAAACCCGATAAAAATATTAAATTTCTCCTCTTGTCTTTTTAAAAACCGGTTGAGATAAACTTAAGTGATCCAAATCCTCTTTTAATTCTAAACGAACAATGAACTTGTCATCATCGGTATAATCCAATAAAACAACATTTTCTTTCTGCTTCTTGTTTTTAGCCTTAAATCCTTTTACAGTCTCTCCCAAAAAGTCGACTGACATTTTTTCAAACTCTACCGGATATTCCACCTCTTTTAAAAAATAAGCATAACTTATAATATCTCTCTGACCTAAATCTAAATCTAAATCGCTAAAACTTTTCTCCGGAAATTTTGCTTTGCTTTCTTTGTTTATTTGATTAACGGTTTCTTTTCCATATCCGCTTTTGACATAATAGCTATCTTTACCCAAATCTTCTTTCGAAAAAGGAGCGTTATTAAAACTTTCCACCATGGATAAAACTTTTTCATCCTGGGATTTTAACTTTATGTCCCCTCCGACAATCTCCTGACTCAGTTCATTCCAAGCTAAATTCATGGCTCCCCCCCCCAGACATAATTTCCTTTATGCTCTCCCCCTAAATAATCCCCGGCTTTCATCTCCCAATCTTTCAAAATAATTATTTCATCTTTATCTGGCAGGGAGCAGCCCATCAATAGCAAAAGCAGAACTAAGATCAGTAATTTTTTTATCTTTTTTATATAATTAAAATTTATTTAATTAAACAATTCAGCTCAATCTTTCAATTAACAAACAATATTTAGTCATAGCTGGTAAAAAACTAAATTTTTTTATCTTTTTTAATTTGTTGCAGGCAAAATCCTAAAATAATTTTAGTAAGTCAATCTAATTTTATCTTGCCGCTATTTATGATTAAATAATAGTCATCTTTAATTTGTCCAGCTTATCCTATCTTTAATATATAAAACTTTTTTCAAAAACTCAATCAAACATTAAAACATCCGGTTTGATAATCATTAATAAGCCAATAATTATCATTAATACACCTCCTATTAAATGATTAAACCTACTGTATTTAGTGGAGAAACCGACCATCTTAAGAGTGGTCATAGCAATAATAAAAATCATTAAATCATCAAGCATAAAAAAGAAAACATAAAGTAATAAATACAAATAGTATTGATGAGTCGGAATTTGATTTAAGCTTAAAAGTTGAGTATATATAGCAGGAAAGCCTGCTGAACAAAGCAATTCTATTAAATTTACACTAAAAGCCAGAAAAATAATCCCTATTATAGCAACCCACAATTTTTTTTCTTTGGAAATCTCAATGATTCTAGAAAATATTTTTTTTCGTTTTTGTTTATCCACTACATGACAAGTTCCCCTTTTTTGCCTAAAAAACTCTCTTAAATTAAAGCTTCCTCCTATAACCGCAAACAAGCCTACCGCCAAACGGACCCAAACGACAAAGCTTAAAAAAAGCAAGATATTGAGCCAGGCGGACATAAAAATAAAATAAACAAAGGCTGATGCTACAATAAAAATACCTCCCAGAAGCCACATCCTCTTTCGATCTTTTACGCCGATTAAAATACTGATCAAAAACAAAAGTATCCACATGGCGCAGGGATTAAATCCATCCAAAGCGCCCATGATTATAGTAACTACCGGCAAAGAATACTGACTTAAATCAATCTTCCCCAAAACAGGTAAATCAATTTTTTCTATGTTGGGGGCGACGGAATTAATAGTTTTGTCTTTCCTGTCTTTTTTTAACTTCTGATTAGAAGAATCCTGATTTGATTTTTCAAAATCATACTCGTCTTCAGCCACTCCCGATTTATAAGCTTCTTCTTTAATTAAAATATCGCAATTTTCCAAAACCTTATCTTTAATCAACTCCCCTGTAGTGGCTCGATTATACCAACCTGAAACATAATCCCGCTCTATAACTGTAAAAGGAACTCCGGAAGTGTCAGCCTCCAACTCCTTTCCGATTTTTTTCATTAATTCCCAGCCCTTTTTGTCCCCGGTAACCTCATATTCATTTACTTGAATTTCAGGATAGTTTTCTTGCAAAAAATTTAGGAATGCTTTTTCTCTGGCACAGTGAGGGCAGCCCCTGGCATAAAAAAAATCAATCTCACAACTCTTCTGCGCCTGGGACTTGAGCGGTGTTAAAAGAAAAAGAGTTAATATTATTAATATTTTTATTCTTTTTAAAATCATTATTTTATCTATCTTTATTTTCTTCAATAACTTCCAACAATTTTTCCTCACTAATTTCGCCGTGGAGTCTTAGAAATTCTTTACCATTTTTGTCCAAAAATATAAATTCAGGAATGTTCTCTTGGATCTTATATTTTTCAACTATATCTTCATCGTTATCTACATCATAATATTCAGTTTTTAGCCAAGGTTTTTGTTTTTCGATTTTAGCCCATCTAGGTTTCATAACCAGACAGCCCGGACACCACACGGCGCCAAATTTTAAAACTTTCATTTTTATTAATTATTTTTCTTAATGTTTTTTGTTAAAATACCGTCAGGCTAAATCAATCAACCCCCTCTACTTTATAGATTTATTTTAATCGCCCTGCCTTTAATTAGGGCGACAGCTACTTTTTTATTGGCCGAACTTAGAATTCTTTGAAAAGTACTCTGAGAAACGGCCATCTTTTCGGCACACTTAATCTGATCGAATTTTCTAACATATTTCAATCTTAAAGCTTCCAGCTCATCATGACAAACTTCCTCCTCTTTTAAAAACTTCAGCGGCACTCCTCTGGGCTTAAAATAAATCACTTTAGGTTGAAAATTTATGCTTCTATTTTTTTTCGGTCTCATTAATTATAATTAGCGCTTTTAGCTTAGATCACCCTTTTAAATAAGCGTAAAAAAAACCCGGTTTAAGCTTATTTTAAAGACAAAAGATACATCCAAACAATTAAGATAAAAGAATTTTTCTTCATCTATTTTATTAATCAGGAATATCCCGCCTGAAAATTGATTTTTTTAAAAACCAATTTTCAGGCGGGATATCTTCATCTCTTTGCTCTAAGATTCCAATTGAGATAATTTCTCCTCAACCGCTTTTAGCTCACTTTGCAAATAATCTTTTTCTTCTTTTAATAAATCTTTTTCCTCTGCGTCTGTAATAAATCTTCTACCGTAAAATTTATTAGTTCCAAAAGCTCCTTTTCTTCCTCGACCACAAGACCCCAAACCTCTCCCTGTCATTCGATTTCCCATTGGACCTGTTCCATCTAATCCCGGCATTTTAATTCACCTCCTTTCAAGTATTAATAATTAAAGGAAATATGAGTTTCCTATTATGAATATATACCCATTATACTACCTTGTCAACCGGAGCTTTTATTTCGACAATTTAAACAGTTTTTAGCAAAAAGTTTTACTTTATGACTATCAAGGGTAATCTTATGTTTTTTAGCTATTTCTTTTTGCAATTTTTCCATCTGATCATTTCTAAAATCGGTGATAGATCCGCAATTTTCACAAATAATATGATCGTGGTGACCTTTTTTAATTTCAAATTTAGTACTCCCGTCCGGTAATAGCAGCGCTTCGACAATTCCCCTTTCTTTTAAAAGCTTTAAAGTTCTATAAACAGTAATGCTACCTATTTTTTTGTTTTTTTTGTGAATTTTTCTTACAAATTCATTTAAAGTAAAATGACCTTTTTCTTTTTTTAATTGATTCAAAATAAATATTCGTTGCTGGGTTTTTTTATGCCTGGAGTCAAATATCAAATTCCGACCCCTTAAAATAGGCGTTACTATTATGTTTTTAGCAATTTCTCTGGATATGGCAAATCTTGACTCTTCTATCTCAATAATAAGAGGAGAGTTGTTTTGGGGGTTTTTGATTACTGTGACAATCTTTTCTGGTAAAAAACCCAAAGAATAAAGTCTTTCTTTCTCATCTCTACCTGTTTTAATCTCAAGAACAAAAACACTATTTTTTTGAAAAATTTGAGTCAATCTTTTCATATAAAAATTTTAGAAAATTAATATAAAACCAAGCCAAGCCGATAAACCAAAGCCGATAAAATCCAAGCAAGAACTGTTGGGTAAAATAAACCCATTAATGCCCATTTCCATCCAATCTCTTGTCCCAAAACGCTAAGCGCAGCAATGCAAGGTGTGTAAATTAAAATAAATATCAATAAAGAAACAGCGGAAACCCGGTCAAAAGAAGGGTCTTTTTTAAGCTTGTTTATCAATCCTTGATTATCCTGTTCCTCTATGGAATACAAAGCGCCAAAAGTGGAAATAAAAACTTCTTTTGCCCCTAAACCTGCCATCAAGCCCGTACTTACTCTCCAGTCAAAACCCTGAGCGAAAAAAATAGGTTCAATGGTTTTGCCGATTCCAGCAGCATAAGAATTTTGGAGATTGCTTTTAATATCTTTGTTTTCTAAAGAGGGGAAACTAAATAAAAACCATAATATAACTGAAACCGGCAAGACAACTTTACCGACTTTTTTCAAAAAATCTCCAGCTCCTTTATATACAAACTGCCAGACATTTTTAAGTCTTGGAACAGTATAAGCAGGCAATTCCAATAACAAACAACTGTTTTTTTCTTTAATGAATTTATTGAAAAGCCAACCGGAAAAAATCCCCGCCAGAATTCCCGACACATAAATAATAAATAAAACAGTTCCTTGATATTTTTTCTCAAAAAAAGCTGAAATGAAAAAAGTGTATACCGGTAATTTAGCTCCGCAACTCATAAAGGGAATCATCAAACTGGTAATAATTTTTTCTTTCCTACTTTTAAGGGTTCGAGTGGCCATAATAGCGGTAACGCTACAGCCAAATCCCATAAGCAAAGGTACAAAACACTTTCCGCCCAACCCAATTTTTTGCATTAAACTATCAAGCAAATAAGCTACTCGGGCCAAGTATCCGCTTTGCTGCAAGATAGACAAAAGAAAGAACAAAAGCATTATTGTGGGCAAAAATAAAAAGGTCGCTCCAACCCCTCCGATAACCCCCTCAGTCAAAAGCGATGTCCATAAATTAGAGGGGAGGATTTCTTCAATAAATTCCTGTAAACAAGCAATTGTTTGATCTATCCATTTCATAGGCACCGACCCCAAAGCAAAAGTTGCTTGAAAAATCGACCACATCAAAATTAAAAAAATCCCTATTCCCAATCGCTTATCTAATAATATTCTATCGATCTTATCTGAAACAAAATAAGCTTTTTGCCTCCCGTTTCCCGGGCAAGCTCTTCTTGAATTGAAACTCCCCGCCTTTTTTTGCCCTAATTTCAAAAACCCTTTTAATTTACGCTCGATAAAATCAAAACGGTTTTTTTTAATCTCCAGGGAATAATCTTTATCTTTAAATTGAGTAAAAATTTTATGAATGTTCAAATCTTTTGCGTATTTATCAATTATTTGCTGATCATTTTCCAATACTTTTAAAATTATCCATAAATTTTTAATTTTCAATTTTTTCTTTAAAAAAACAATCTCCTCTGAAAGACCGGGGTGAACAAAATTTAAAATTTCCCCATAATTATTTTGGCCTTTATAATTTAATATTTTATTAAAAAATCTTTGTTTTGTTTTGGGGCAAACAGCGTTTATGCTTAATCCCGGAAGTTTAAAAACTTCCTTTACCTTGTTTAAAAAATAATCCGCTCTTGCATAAGAATTGTTCTTGTTATTAAAAACAATAAATAAAGGCAGGCCTAATTCCATAAGCTCCAAAGTCAAAGCAAGAGAGCGTTTTTTAAAATTGGGCTCAATTATTTGAACCACTAAATCAAATTTTTCCTCTTTTAATATTTCTCTGGTGACTTTTTCCTCTTCGGAAAATGGAGTTAAACTGTAAGTTCCCGGTAAATCGGTTATTTCAAATTGAATATTTTTATATTTTACTTTAGCTTTAAAAACATCCACAGTGGTTCCCGGATAATTGCCACTTTCCTGATTAAGACCGCAAACAATATTTAAAAAAGTTGTTTTTCCAGCATTAGTATTACCTACCAAGGCAATTTTAAACATAATAAATTAATTATAAAGGCTTCTTTTTGAAATCTTTTTTATAATTATGAAATTGAAATTCTATTTCAGAATAAATAAATAATTTTTGGTTGTCAAAACAATTCAAAAATCTGAAATTGCCGAGAGTTAAATTAATACATCTCCCTATAGTTATTTTTTATCAATCTTAGAAATTAACTAAAAAAAAATAATGTTGATTTGGTAATTCGAAATAATAGCTATATAAATGCCGGGTAAATAAAACATAACTTGTATGAGAAATTTTATAATGTTAACATAACACAATCATAAAGTCGGGTTTAGCTTTTTGACTGCCTCGCCGGCCTAATAATATCCTGATTGAAAATTTCCAAGATAAGCACACCCGATAAGTTTCCCTCTTGTTTTAATAAATTAATCCAAATTAAAGCTACTTTAATCCAAATGAAAAAATTAAAAAATATCATAATAAAAATTGTTAAAAAGACCTCCCTAATGGTTACTCTTATTTTAAGCGCCAGATTTCTGCTAATTTTAATTAATTTAAATGTCCAAAACTATTTTTTGGATCTATTTTATAAAATCAGCGCTTGGCTACTGCTTCCTTTGCCGGATTTTTTAAAACCTATTGAACTTAATAATTCAATAACTGTTGAAACAAAAACTTTAGCCGCAATTATTGTGTATATTGCCGGTTCTTTTGTAATAATTATTTTTACCCATTTTATTTTTAAAAATTTTACTCCCCGTAAAAATAAGGGAAATAAAGAATCTTTAAAAACCGAAGGTAAAACCGTTATGTTTACTGACATTAAAGGCTACACCCAAAAAAGTTCACAGATTTCCCGCTCCCAGTTAAGAAAATTTTTGCGCCGACACCAAAAAATTCTAGAGCCCATCTTTGATGAATTTCAAGGGACCGTTATAAAAACTATCGGCGATTCTTACCTGGTTATTTTCAACAGCCCTACCAACGCGGTTCTTTGCGGTGTAAAAATCCAAAAAAAATTAAAAAGTCATAACCGGTTTTCCCTGAAAAATAAACTGGAAGTTAAAATCGCCATTAACTGTGGAGAAGTAACTATAATCAACAACGATGTTTTTGGAGACGCGATAAATATCACAGCCAGGGTTGAAAATATTGCCAAAGCAGGGGAAATTTATTTAACCGAATCGGCCTGCTTTTTAATAAATAAAAACGAAGTTAAGATTGAAGAGGTGGGCAATTTTAATTTTAAGGGAATAAAGGATCAAATTAAAGTTTTCAGGGTCTTAAAGCCTTGAGAACACCTCCGAATCAATCAATTAAAAGACAATATTTCTCTAATAAGATCATCCACCTCACTAATAATTATCTCAAAACTGTTTTTAAAATTTATCTGGGATAATTTTTTTCTTAAAGTATGCTTTTTATCATTTAACTTTTTCATAAATTCCTTAGAAGAATAAAAACAGTCCTTTATCTCTGATTTTAAATTTTTATATATTTTTTCACCAGATTTGCTATAAAAATCAGGGGTTTTTGAATTTTTAAAAAAATTATCAAGTCTTGCATCCAAATCGGAAAAATCAGGATTATCGAAATCAGGACTAAGTATTTTTTCGAAGATATCAGCTATCTCTTTTTCAAAATCGCAAACAGGTACTGTAAAAATTCGATTATCTTCCAGTGTTTTTTTAAAACGCGCCAGTTCTTTTTTTATCTCAAATTTTTGTTTGTTAAATTTATTTACAGTAAAATTTCTGATTAAGTCAAATGTTTCTTGAATTTCTTTATCCGCTTGAACAGGATATTCTTGGCTGTTTTTAAGATTTGCCAAACGAGCATAAATTATTTCTTCCAAATAACGCTTTTGTTTCTCCAATTTACTGGCAGAAAATTCATCGGGTTTATCTGGTACCCCTCCGTAAACCAAATCATCCACTTTCAATGAATCCAAATCTTCTGAAGGGTTGTAGGGAAATTCACTGTCTAACAATAAAGTCTCTTCCTCCAAAATTTCTCCCGGTGGAACTGATTCTGGCGAATATATTCTTTTATTTTCAGGTTCTCCTTTTTTTCTTTCGACTTTTTTTCTAGCTTCTTCATCTATAGAGCTTAATCTTTCTTCTTCTTCTTCTTTTTCCCTTTCTTCATCTGAATACTTATTAGAATTTTCAAGATTTTGAAAAATTTGATCTAACCTTTTCATAAATTAAAAATTATTTTGAATTAAGAACTCAAGGTTTTTTTTCTTAAAGTAAAAAGGATAGCGCTTAATTAATTTTCCCCGACAAGACGAAATCAACCACCAGCCACTACCACAGCTAAGGGCTCCAATTCTACCTCGATATCCACCAGATCATTTTGATCTCGCATAACCTTGGAAATTTCCTTATAAGCGCCCGGGGCCTCATCCAAATCCCTTTTACCCCGCAAGCTGTGCAAAATTCCTTTTTTTTCCAGTTCGCTCTGTTCTTTTTTTAAATCCAAATTCTTTTGTGCCTGTCTGCGGCCCATTTGACGGCCGGCTCCGTGAGAACAGGATTTAAAACTTTCCAGATTACCTCTACCTTTTATAATATAGCTCTTACTCCCCTGACAGCCGGGGATTATTCCCGGCTCCCCTTTCCTGGCTCGAGTAGCCCCTTTCCTGTGCACCCAAACCTCCCGATTAAAATGAGTTTCTTTTACCGCGTAGTTGTGAGCGATATTGATCATTTTGTCTAAATTAACCTTGGAACCTGTCACTTGCAAAAATATTTGCGCAATTTTGACAAGCATATGTTTTCGGTTAAAAAGCGCGAAATCCACACAATAATTCATTTCATCAATATATCTGCGCCCCTCTTTGGAATCCACTCTTAAATAAGCCAAATCCCACTTTTTCGGAACTTTTGAGTTTTGTTTTTTATTGATTTTTTTAGCGATTTGATTGTAATAATCAGCCACTCTTTTACCTAAATTGCGGCTTCCTGAATGAAGCATTATCCAAACCTTACCGGTCTTGGAATCTTTCATAAAATTGATAAAATGATTACCCCCGCCCAAAGTGCCGATTTGTTTTTGTGCTCTTTTGTATTCATTTTTAACAATCGTTAGGTCAGACTTGATTTCAGGCATCCATTTTTCCTGCTGTTTTTTTTCATGATGTTTAAACCCAAGCGGAATCTGTTTTCTTATTAATCCCAAATTTTTTTTTAATTCCTCTACCCCGATTTCATTAGCGCTTTTTTCAGTTTCGCAAGCACACATACCGCAGCCGATATCAACCCCCACAGCATTGGGGACTACTGTATTTTCAGCCGCTAAAACCCCTCCGATCGGCATCCCGTAACCTTGATGACAATCCGGCATAATGGCGATGTGATGAAAAGCAAAAGGCAAATTGGCCAGATTTTTAGCCTGCTCCAAAGCCCCTTGTTCAATATCATCCAGCCAAAGCTTTATGGGAATTTTTTCGCTGGTTATTGTTTGTTTTATAGGCATCAAAAATGTATTTATTTAAATTTTCCTATCAATTTTCTATCACAGTCTACTATATCAAATAAAACATAAATTTTAAAATTCCAATTTTTCTTATTCAGCTATAAAACCGGGCTTGCTTGATTTTAGCTCTTTGTCTAAATAATTGATCTTAAAATCTAATTAACCTTGATTTATTTTAAATATTCGCTTGACTCGGGTTTTTTTAAAATTCATAAAAGGCTTGATTATTAAAGGATAATGATCAAAAGCAATTTTTTGCTTCATTTTTTGAATTTCTCCAAAGCCAAACCAACCAATTGCCTGGGTTTCCTTTTGAAAATTTCCATCTTTTTTAAAAGGCTTGATTAAATAAACCAAGGTGAAATTTTGTCTTCCCTTATCGCCCTTGCGTTTAGGAGTATCGATGATTTTAAATAAATCCATAACTTTTCCGCTCAAGCCGGTTTCTTCTTGAAGTTCGCGTAAAACTCCTTGCTGCGTGGTTTCATCTTTATCTAAGTATCCGCCGGGTAAAGCCCATTTTCCAGGCTCCAAACTCAGTTTAGAAGAGCGTTTCATAAGTAAAATTTTGTCGTCTTTTTCCACCAGCGCATCCATTGTGACATGTCTTAAATTGTAAGTGGTTTTGCCGCTTTCAAATTCGCATTTGATCATTGTTTTTAAATAAAAAATTTGGTAAAATTCAATTACTTTTTAAAATTCTAACTTTTAATTTAACAAAAAATGCAAATTTCCACCACTGAATTTATTGCCGGCCACGAAATTCAAGAAGTACTCGGAATTTCCAGAGGAAACACAGTTAGAGCCAGGAATGTCGGAAGCGACATTTTCGCGGGGCTGAAAAATCTTGTCGGCGGCGAGGTTAGCGAATACACCAAATTAATCGCCCATGCCAGAGAAGAGGCTATTCAGCGAATGATAAAAGATGCCGAAACTTTAGGTGCCGACGCTATAGTTAATGTTCGTTTTTCCACCTCTATGATTATGCAAGGAAGCGCCGAGATTTTAGCCTACGGCACCGCTGTCAAGCTGGCTTAAGAATAACAAAACGCGCCGGGTTTAAAAAAATTCACCAATTTTATAACATCTAAAAAATATAATCAAAAAGAATGAGCGAATTTTTATTTTTAATTATCGGTTCTTTGATACCTTTAATTTATGTTGGTTTTTTTATTTTTTCCGTAATTGCTTTAATTTTTTTAATTTTTAAAAGAATAAAAGATAAAGCAAAAGAAGATTTTGAAAAAAGGGACTACTAGTACCAGCAAATTTTTTATTATTTCAAAATTTCAAAAGAATTTATAAATCTCTGGTAATTCTTTTGAACATTCTTATCTTTTTGATAGGTTACATATAACTGATACATCTCCTGGCCCGCCAAAATAATCCTACCTTTGACCATTAATTCCTCTTGGGGAACCTTAAGAACAAAATCAAGGGCTTTGTGCTTTCCATAATCCGAAATCTTGGAAGAGATCAACTGGCTTCCCTCTACAGAGCTTAACATTGCATTTAAAGAATTCTCCAAATTGGATTTTGGATTAGAGGTTAAGTCAATACTTTTTGGGTAGTCATTATAAAAAAGAGAATAAATCTCTGAGTCGTCTTTCTTGCTTGTGTACTCTTCCATGTCAACAGAAACTCCGGTATTGGAAACTGTAACTTCCTGCGTCCTATGAGAAGGGTATTTTGGGAAAAGAACTTCGAATTGTCCGATTGGAGAATTGAATTTCTTCCAATCAGAATCATCGCTAAAATAATCTCCCACTCTTTTCTCAGCCTCTTCCACCGCCTCTTCTGCTGCTTGATCAACATCAGACGGGGTTAATTCTTTTTGAACATTTCCATTTTGCGAATCTGAGTCCACGCTGCCGATCGCCAAAATTAAAAAACCCCCCAACGATAAAAGCGACAACAGGTCTTTTGATTTTTTTTTCATTTTTTAAATTAAAAATTATTTTTGTTTAATTGAGTAATACTGATTTTTATTATAACAAACCGGCTAAAAGCTTTGGATAAATTTTATATTTAAAGCTAAATACAAAAGGCTGCTGCTAAACTTTTTTTATCCCATTCAAAAATTTGATTGTTAGCCGCAATTTGAACCGCCAAAGCATAAGAGTTAATCCCGCTTTCCAATAAACTAACATGCTCCTGTTCTACTTTTTGGCCAAAATTCTCTCTTTCTTTATCATCCATTATCTTAGTTAAGCTTTCAAAAAGTTTTTCACCTTGCTCCCTATCTTTTTTATCCTCCATATTATATAGTTCTCCGCCTTTTTTCTTCAAAGGCTGAGATTGTAGATCTAAGTTAAAAATTTCAACTAACCATTCTTTTTCCAAAGTCATTTTAATATTTTAAGTTTAAATTCAGCCTCTTATTAAATTATTGCCCACTCCTTATTTAATTAATTTGAATTACGAATAAATCATTTTTCAAAAGAGAAGGGGAAAATTATCAATTAATTTTAATTTCGTAATTCGCATTAATTAAGCTTAACCTATTTATTGCAGATTTTTCAAAAAAATTCAAGTTTTTTTACAAACCGAATCCTACATTCTCATAATACTACAATCAATCTTTTGCTTTTTTATAAGCATAAAGGGAAAAAGAAATCATTGAAAAAACTGAAAATATGGAGAAAATAAAAAACCAGTCGGTTTCCCCCTTTTTTTGATAATGCTTACAAACCCTTCTGTAAGCATTACAAACCTTAAGGCAAGTTTCGTGATCCCCGCCTTTGTCAGGATGAACTTTGTGCATTAATTTAATATAAGCTTGTCTGATTTCCTTAAAATCAGCATCCTCACTTACTCCCAATATTTGATAACAATTTTTCATTTTTGTTTTTTTTATTTTGGAAATTTTTTTCCTTGAATTTGAAAACTCAATATTTTTTGTAAGTAACAACAAATAATTAACCCTATCCATTTTAATATATAGGAAGCTTGGAAAAATAAAATAACGTCACTAAAATAAAGCTAACTCTTTTTTAAAGCCGCCTTGGCCTTTTGAATTAACTTAAAATTATCAATCGAATTATAAAATTTAATTTTTTCAATCTTATCGATATCAAACCATTTTGGCTCGCCCATATAATCTTTTTCATAATCGGCAAGATTTTGAGACCCCGGCTTTCCTCCTATCATTTCACAAAGATAATAAATCAAAATGGAATGAACAAACTTATTTTGTCCATATTTTAATTTAAAAAAACAATCCTTGCAATACAAAAGCTCTTTTATCTTAATTTTTACCGAGCTCTCCTCAAAAACCTCCCTTTTCAAAGCCTTTTTTAAACGCTCACCCAACTCCACCGCTCCGCCGGGATAATCATACCCATCCCACTGATTTGCCAAAAATATTTTTCCATTTTTAATAATAACTCCATAAACCGAGGGTCTAAAAATCAAATTCTTTGATTTTACCTTGAATTTTTTGTTGTTAATGTCGGTGCAGAGGGTGTACATTGGGAAAAATTAAAAGCTTATTTTTTTTCAAAAGTGGTTGCTGATAATTTCTTATATTGATTAAAATGGGAAATATCTCCTCCCAAAACATCACTATATTCTTTAATATTCATACTTTCTGGAGTATAGATTTCCAAAGATAAATCTTTTTTAATATAACTATTTCTCTTTGCTTGATCTTCAAAAAATTGCATCATTCTTTCACTAAATTGACTATCGATTGTTATTGAAACGTCCACTGCACTGGCCTTAGCAAAAACCATTTTTGCTAAGGCCTTAACGACCTCATCATCTGCTGATAAAGTATAGGGCTTTTCAATTAAGATAGTTTTTCTTCTGGTCGTATTATTTATATCACTATCATCGCGCTGGTCTGTCAATTTTATAACACTCCTAGCTATTAATTTACCATTTTGATCAACAACATTGATCAATTTCTTATTACTATCAGCAACATAAGCCAATAGACAATAATTATGAGTCCCTTTTCTCCAGGATTGACAAGTCTCTAAAGGTTCAACTCCCACATTTAATAAGTCAATCTCATTATCTGTTTCAATAGCGGTAGCTAAATTAACCTCTTCAAGGGTAAATATTTTAAAAATTTGTTCAATATCTGTTAAAGCTTCTTGAAATCCAAGTTTACCAAGCATTCCTTTTATTAAATTAACCTGTTGCAAAATCTCTTTTTGATTAAAATCAGAAATGTCAACCCTATCAAGATTTAAAATACCTTCAATTAATCTTTTCTCACTAGTTAATCTATTTTTTTTATTAATTAATTCTACTTTTTTATTATTTTCTGAATTCTTTATAGCTTGAATTAAACCATTAATTTCTTGAGTATACTCACTAAGTTTTTCATCAGAAAAATATAAATCAGAACGTATCTCTAAAATATGATCTTTCGCATTTTTAATAATTATTTGCAAAGTATCAATTCTATTGCTAATTTTCCCTTGTAAATCTTCTGAATTTTCTTCTTTTACTTCAATGGGTTCTAAATTGTTCTTCCAAATGTCTATCTGATCCTGGGAAAGACCTTCTAATTGTTGAGAGCTTTTTGCATGACTATATCGCCACTCTTTAAAATCGCCTTTAACAATATGAATGGTAATTTCTTTTAATAATTCATTTAATTCTTCCTGACTATTACTTTCATAAGTGCCGGCTAGAGTGGAAACTATTTTAACTAAATTATTTTTTGTTAATTTTTCTAAATTATTCGCTACCTGTTCTTGATAATCTATCGAGATTCTTAATCTATCACAAAAAACCTGAACAATTTTGTTTTGCATAGCTCCTTCAAAAGCTTTTAAATTTATTTTTTCTTGAATTAAACTTAATTTTTCTTTATTAGATTGAATTTCCTGCTTTATAAGCTTAATTTTCTGATTTA
>WJJL01000011.1 GCA_014729725.1 Candidatus Moraniibacteriota bacterium
ATAACCTTTCTTCAATAGGATGGAGATTTCCAATCTATCCGATTTCTTGAAGTGCTTATATTTTTTACTCATTAAAATTTAGTTAAAAATTTATTAACTTTATTTTACATGAGTGGTGCACTTCAAAATTAAATTAACATTCATAGTTTATGGTTACTCTAAAATATTTTTAAGGATAACAAGTTTGTACGTTAAGGTTATCAACTCACAGATTGTTATTTTCCTTTTAAGTCGCAAAAATTATTCTCTAAACCTCCAGTAGAGTTGATGCATACTTTGACAATAATCCTTATTAACTCATTACATTTAAGGATGTAGAACTCAAAACTCATCTTTTACGACACTAAAAAACATCATATACGATTTATTTTTGACATTTATTTAAGAAATACTGTATAATTTACAGTATTATAGAAATAATATATGGTTTTTTATGAAATTTAGAGATTTAAAAATATTAAAAGATTTGATTTTCTTTACTAAAAGAGATCTTTTTTCAATAAACCCTGATATTCCCAAAAAAACAATTGACGCAAATATTTATGAATGGACTAAAACAGGAAAAATAATAAGATTAAAAAGAGGGCTGTTTATATTAAAGAAAAAACTGGATTATTATTCTAGAGACCTTAAAACAAAGATTCAGTTTAAAGAATTTGTGGCTTCAAGATTATGCTACCCCTCATATTTATCAGAAGAGTATGTATTAAGTAAAAATGAAATATTAAGCGAAGGAATTGCCGGAATTTCTTCTGTAACATTAAAAAAAACTGCAGCTTTTAACAACAAACTTAATGTTTTTGTATTTAGAAACATTAAAAGGGATCTTTTTTTAGGTTATAAATCAAAATATTTTTTAGGTGAATATGAGTATTTTGAGGCTACAAAGGCAAAGGCTCTCTTTGATTATTTATACAGGAAATCAAAAACAATGAGTAGTAAGTTAAAAAACAGGAATCTTGTTTCTGAGCTTAGATTAAATTTAGATACATTTTTGGAAAAAGACTTTTTGGAACTACGAGAATACAGTAATAAATTTGGCAAAATTAAACTGCTTAAAATTATAAATAATATTATAAAAAATGCATCCAATTATTAAAAAAATGGAAAGTTTGAAAGAGGAGTTGCTGAAAGAGAATATTGATTTTTTAACAATTAGAGTATTTATGAAGGAATTTTTGCAATATAATACACTTAATGCTTTATATTCAGATAATTATTCAAAACAAATGATTTTTTATGGAGGAACCTGTTTGAGGAAACTTTATGGATTGAATCGAATGAGTGAAGATTTGGATTTTGAATCTACTCACTCCTTAGATCTTACTAACATTGAGGCTATTTTGTTGCAATATTTTTCTTCAATTAAATTAGACAATGTAAATTCAAAGATTCAGAATGATGATAAAACTTCTCGCATAACATTAAAGTTTGAAATTTTAAATATGCTTGATTTATCGCTAAATGAAAAGGAAAAACTGCATATTAAAATTGAAATTAACGATAAAATTACTAATGAAATCGGTGTTATTTATACTCCAATAATGAATGAGGGATTCAGCTTAATTGCTAAGCACTATGATATTTCAACCCTTTGCGCTCAAAAAATGGCAGGTTGTGTTGAAAGATTTTTTTTAAAAGGAAAATCCGGAATTGAATTTAAGGGAAGAGATTTTTATGATTTGATTTGGTTTATGCAAAAACAGGTAAAACCCAATCCTAAAAAATTAGAAGAATATGGCTACAATGAAGAATCAATTATGCTAGCATTGGATGAAAAGGTGAACAAAATTACTTATGAAGGCTTAATTGTAGATTTAGATGTTTTTTTTAGAAATAAGCAATTTATAAAAGAATGGGCAAAGCATTTTCATGATTTTTATAATCAATATAGAAAAAACTATTAATTTATTCTTGTAGTACTGTATAAAATACAGTATTTTATAAACATATTATTTGATAATGACTTTAATATAATCTATTATTTAAATATCTAATTATGAGCAAAATGCAAAAAAAGATAATAAAGATTATTCATGTGATTATTAATTTAGAAAGCGGCGGAGCGGAACGGCATCTTTTGGATGTGATTTCTCATTCCAATCGGTCTAAATTTGAACACCAAGTAATTGTTTTAAAAGAAGCAGGGTTGCTGCAAGTTGAATTTAAGAAAAAAAAAATCAAAACCTATATTTTAGGCCAAAAAACCAAGGCTAGTCTGTCTTTGCTTCTTAAAGTGACTAAAATTCTTAAAAGAGAGCAACCCCAAATCGTAATGACTCATCTTTTTGGCGGTCATTTATATGGCCGGCTGGCGGCTAAGCTGGCGGGGATTAAGCATATTACTGCGGTAGAAGATGTTATTCATCAAAGAGAGACAAAAATCCGTTTGTTTATTAAAAAGCATATTTTAAATAAAATAGTCGATAAAATTGCTTCTATGTCTTTTGAGGTTAAAGATTGGCTAATTAAACATGAAAATATTAAAAGTGAAAAAATCAAAGTAATTCATAATGGGATTAATTTAGGTCGTTTTAAGGATAAGAAACCATACTTAAAGGTTCTAACAGATAAAAAAGAGATTATTATTGGAACGGTGGCGATCTTAAAAAGACAAAAAGGTCTGAGATATTTAATTGAAGCTTTTAACAGTTTAAAAAATGATTTTCCAAATTTAAGATTATGGCTGGTGGGGGGAGCTAGACAGGGTTTGGTGGATAATGAAGAAGAATATCTTAAAAATCAGGTTAAAAAGTATAAATTAAGTCAAAAAGTTGTTTTTTTCGGAGATCGAAGCGATATTCCTGATTTGCTAAATAAAATGGATATTTTTGTTTTACCTTCTTTATTTGAAGGTTTTGGAATTGTAATTTTAGAAGCCTGGGCTTCCGGCCTGCCGGTTATTGCAAGCAAACTTCGTTGTATTGAAGAATATGCTACTAATCAAAAAAATATCTTATTTACAGAACCCAAAGATCCAAAAGATTTACAAGCAAAAATCCAAAGATTAATTCAAAATGACGAATTAAGGAAAAAAATGACGAAAAACGGAAATTTAGAGGTAAAAAAGTTCGATATTAAAAAAACGGCTCAAAAATATGATCAATTTTTTATCAAATTGTTAACTTAAATTATGTTAGAAATTTACGAAATTTTAATTATAACGATAGTTTTTTTCTTAACAATTGCGGTTATCTTTCTTTTTATTAAAAAACCAAAACTACCAATTTATTTGATGTTTTTTTTCATGCCTTTCTTATTTTTGCGTCTGGAATATCAAACTTATCAATTATCAGTGGCTGATTTGATTGGACTTTTAGGCTTTCTCGCCTGGTCTATTCATTTTCTCTGGCAATTTTTAAATAAACAGACCTCTTTCAAAGCGCTTATTTTCCCCAGCTGGCCTTGGTATTTCCTTTTTATCCTTTTTTGCGGTCTTTCCATTTTAAACTCCTTTGACCAAGGAATAAGCCTTGAATACTTTCTTCGAAACATTGTATTTTCTTATTTAATTTATCTTTTTTATCCAATTAACATTATAAAAACCAAACAAAGTTTTTTTAAAATAATTAATTTGATTTTCATCTCTACCAGTTTAGCGGCTTTTTTAAGTATTTTTTATTTTCAAAAAGAAATCGCCGGCGTTATCCCAAGAATTACTCCTAAAGAAATTTTAGGCATAGCTCCTTTAGGCTATAACCATAATCCAGTAGCGGAAAGCATGCTAGTAGGTGCTTTTTTCTCATTTTTGCTCTTTTTAAAAGAAAAGAAAAATCCTAACAAACAAAAAATAGTCCTGCTTTTTACGTTACTTCAGCTTTTAATTCTAATTCTAACCTTTTCGCGTTCCGCTTGGCTGGCTTTAATTTTAGGAGTTTTCGTTTATATCTTGTTAGAATACCGAAAATATCTAAAAAAAATTATCTTAATTTCTCTTATAATAACTTTAATTTTAAGCCCTTTAATTTATTTAATGTTAAAGCTTTCGACCAGCTCTATCGCCTCTGCCTCTGATCAAAAAAGGTTATTTTTTATCGAAAAATCTTTAGAGTTATTCAATTATCACCCCATCATCGGAAGCGGAATTGGAACTTTTAAAGAAGAAATTTTACATAACCGTTTTTATATTATGGAATTTGGAGAATCGGGGACCAACGAAGCTCACGGTGTCATCTGGAAACTTTTGGGAGAAACCGGAATTTTAGGGGTTTTAGCTTATTTTTCAGTATTATTCGTTTTAGGACTTCAACTATTAAAAGCCAAAACAAAAAGCCTTACTTTTTTAGAAAATCATTTATTTTCGCTTTTGCTCTCGCTTTTAATTAGTTTAACCTTTTTTCAACTGTTTCAGACTAACTATTTTAATCAAAAAATGTGGCTGCCAATCTCTTTAATGTTTTTAGCAGTCTTGCTTTTTAAATCTAATTTTAAAAAAATAAGAACCTAATTTTAAAAAAAATGAAAATTTTAATTACCGGCGGCGCCGGCTTTATCGGCAGTCATTTAGTCGATGCTTTAATCAACAAGGGTCATCAAATTATTGTTTTCGATAATTTAAGCACCGGAAAAAAAGAAAACTTAAACCCTAAAGCTTCTTTCAAAAAAATAGACTTAAAGAACTTATCAAAAGTTAAAAAGTTAGTTTTGAAAGAAAAATTTGAAATTATATTCCATTTGGCAGCCCAAATAAATTCCAGAAAATCGGTTTTTAATCCAATTAATGACGCCCAAGATATCTTAAATGCCCTTAATTTAATTGAGTCTGCAAAAACACTTAAAGAACAAGGCATTTTAAAAAAATTTATTTTTGCTTCCACTGGAGTTGTTTATGGAGATCACGTTCAAAGACCCACTTCGGAAACCGAAAAAGAATGGCCTCTTTGCCCTTATGGAATAGAAAAATTAACAATTGATAAATATCTAAATTATTATCATCGGATTTTTAATCTTAATTTCATTAGTTTTCGTTTAGCTAACGTTTTTGGTCCTAGACAAAACCCTCAATCAGAAGCCGGTGTTATCTCTATTTTTCTAGAAAAAATGCTCAAAAACCAACAACCGACAATTTACGGAGATGGAACCCAAACTAGAGATTATATCTATATAGAAGATATTATTTCAGCTAATTTATTAGCTTTAGAGAACTTAGATAAAACAGGCATTTATAACCTAGGAACTGGTTTTGAAACCAGTGTTAATAAACTATTTGACCATCTAAATGTTTTTTTTAATCAAGAATATGAAAAAAAACATGCTCCGGCTCAATTAGGAGAGGGAAAAAAAATTGCTCTAACAGCTGAAAAATTCAAGCAAGAATTTAACTGGAAGCCTAAAATCAATTTTGAAGCTGGATTAACAAAAACTTTTAACTGGTTTAAAAATAAAAGTTAAACGCCACATTAAAATGAAAAAGTTAAAAATATTACAAATTCATAAGTTTTTCCGTCAAAAAGGTTTAGGCGGGTCAATTGGTTCCATGTTTGGATTAATCGATCTCCTAGAAAAAAACGGTCATCCAGTAATGGTTTTTTCCTCTAATCACAACGATAATAGAATTTCAAAATACGAAAACTATTTCGTTAATTCGATCAAAATAAGCCGTCAGGATAATCCTCCTTTAACTGAAAAAATAAAGTTGGCTTTTCAAACCCTCTCTTCCAAAGAAGCTGCCCAAAAACTGGAAGTCTTAATTCAAAAAGAGGGACGTCCTGACATTGCCCATTTGCATTTAATTGCTTATCATTTAACTCCCTCTATTATCCCCGTATTGAAAAAACATCAAATCCCGATCGTACAAACTTTACATGATTATCAATTAATTTGCCCCAATCATAAACTTTTCATCAACAATAAAATCTGTGAAAAATGTAAAAAAAAGAAATATTTCCAATGCGCTTTAAACAAATGCGTCCAAAATTCTTATTCTAGAAGTTTTCTTGCAATGATCGAAAGATATTATAATCGCTATTTTAGAGATTATGCTAAAAATGTTGATTTATTTATCGCTCCCAGTAATTTTATGAAAAAAAAGACCGCTGAGTTTGGAATTAGCTTTAAAAAAATAATCGTAATGCCAAATTACATCGACTTTAAAAAACAATTTGATTATAAAACAACAAAAACAAAAAAAAATAACGATAAGTATGCTCTTTATTTTGGTCGTTTAGCTAAAGAAAAAGGGGTGGACACTTTAATTAAAGCTTTTGCCTTGATAAAAGATAAAACTTTCAAGCTTAAAATTGTTGGTTCCGGACCGGAAGAAACAAATCTGAAAAACCTGACTAAATCCTTAAAGTTAAACAACAAAATTCAATTCTTAGGTTTTCAACAAAAAAAACAATTAACACCTTTAATTAAAAATGCATCTTTTTCCATTTACCCTTCGCTATGGTATGAAAACTCCCCTTTAACTATTTATGAAAGCCTTTATTTTAATACTCCTGTAATTGCTTCTAATATTGGCGGGATTACAGAATTAATTGAAGAAAATGTTAACGGATATTTGTTTGAAAAAGGACAAGCTAAGGATTTAGCTCAAAAAATCGATTCGTTAACCCCCGAAAGCTTATCTAGGTTATCTCAAAATTCCCAAAAATCTATTATAAAAAAACTAGATTTTTCAAACTATTATCGAAATCTAATCAAAACCTACCAAAGCTTATTATAAATTATTTAATAATTGTTGATATCTTGATTGTACCTCTACCAATTTATCATCTGGAGGATTATAACTTCCTTTCATAAGCTTGGTTTTCTTTTGATCTAGGCTTAATGTTTCTTTTTGAAAATCAGCATCCACTGAATCAACTATATTTTTTTCTTTTTTTTCTAAATTATTTAAAGATGAATCCGATTTTAAATAAACTATCATTACTCCAACAATAATTCCCGTCATTAAGCCTAAAGCAGAATTCAAAGGAATATTCGGGTAAGCTGGTTCCAAAGATGTTTCTGGATCATCTAATCTCATTATGTTTACATTATTTCCACCACCGTGAAAAGTCGCTCCATCTTTTTCCAGAGTGACTAAAACTTGATTTGAAATTAATTTAGCCTGATTTTTATCCGGATGGAAAATTTCAATCTCAAGAATTCCAGATTCTCTAATATTATTTAATTTAATGGAATCTTCCCATTTTTCTAAACTGATACGATTAGTCCTTTTATCTATAAAATAAGTTTTATCAATCTCTTGATTATTTAAAATCAAATTTAAAAATTTACTAGAATATATAATATTTTTAAAAGAAAGACTAATCCTTTCTGCCGATTTCGATGCAGTATAAACGTCAATACTACTTAACTGTTTTTGAATAAAAAGAACGCTCATTTCTGATTTATATTTAGGTGTCATAAACGAACTCATCCAAAAAAACGAGTTCATCATAAAAAACCCTATGATAAAAATGATTGCTATATTGTTACTATTCTTAAAAATCATAATGATTTTATGAATTTAATTAATTAACAGCTTACAATACCATAAAAATAAAAAACAGTCAAATAAATCAACTGAAAAACCTTACACCCCTCTCCTCCCAACAATCCCAAACAAAACAGTTCTAATCATAATAATTATATCCAATAAGATGGATTGATTGGCGATGTAATAGAAATCATAGTCCAAGTTCAAATG
>WJJL01000062.1 GCA_014729725.1 Candidatus Moraniibacteriota bacterium
TATTTAATCCGTTATTATTTTCAATAAATTGGTTTGGTCAGATTTTTTTAATTTTTCGTCAAAGTAAATTTTTGTGTCAAAGCAATTTAGAAATGTCCCACTTAAAGAATGATAGCTATTTTTTAATGATTATTTATTGGATATAAAGAAATAATGTTTATTAAACATAAATAAAATGATATTTAATAAAATTAAAAAAATAAAACTCCTTGTCATGTTTTTAAATACAGCCATTTTTTAAAAATCCTTCGGGATATAATTGACATAGGATATATTGATTTTAAAATCGCCGGCTCGCAAAGGGCGATTGTAGGAGAAAATGAATTTTTTGTAATGTTTGAGAAAGATTTTTAATAAATTTCCTAAATTTAAACCAAATTTAGGAAATTCTAACAAACAAGGCAATGCAGGGAGGTTTTTATTTTTTTATAGGCTAGCTTATTGAATGAGTGACAATGATTAATTGTTAGTTTTTTTAGGAGAAAAGCTCCAATAAGTTACCTTCTGTTAATAAAAAAGCTTTAATATAATAGGGGTTTGTTTTGAATTTAGAGATATTTTCTTTTTTGAAGTTTTTTAGGTAGACATTGCTGATCTTGTTTATAATCAAAATCAGGGGGATATTTATAACCTTTGCCATAACCTAAATTTTTCATTAAATCGGTGGGAGCGTTTCGAATATGGAGGGGAACCGGCAGGTTGCCGAATTTTTTGGCGTCTTTTCTGGCTTTTTTAATAGCTTTGTAGCAGCTTATGTCTTTTTTGGATTTAGCTAAATAGGCCACGCATTGAGCCAAGATTACATCACATTCCGGATAGCCGATGAAATGACAGGCCTGATAAGTGGAAACTGCCAGCATCAAAGCGCTGTTATTGGCAAGACCGATATCTTCGCTGGCAAAGCGAACCAATCTTCTGGCAATGTAGAGAGGATCTTCACCGCCCTCGATCATCCTGGCCAACCAATAAAGAGCGGCATCGGTGTCGTTTGCCCGTAGAGATTTATGCAAAGCTGAAATTATATTGTAGTGCTCCTCTCCTCCCTTGTCATATAAAAGATAGCTCTTTTGAAAGATGTCTTTAATTAATTTTTTAGTGATCTTTTTTTTGCTTTGGCTAATAATTTGAAGGCTGTTTATAGCAGTTCTGGCGTCTGCATTAGATAAATGAGCAATTAAATTTAAATATTGGGGATTTATTTTCAGTTTATTTATTTTTGCGATGTTTTTGAGAATTTTGACTAAAGCCGTTAGATTTAACTGTTTTAACACAATCACTCTGGTTCGCGACAGTAAGGCGTTATTAATCTCGAAGCTGGGATTTTCGGTGGTGGCTCCTATTAAAGTGAAAGTGCCTTTTTCCACATAAGGAAGCAAGATGTCTTGTTGTCTTTTATTGAAACGGTGAATTTCATCTATAAACAAAATGGTTTTTTTGCCTTCTGTTAAGTCTGTTTTTGCTTTTGTGATAATGGTTTTAATTTTAGAAATTCCGGAAGTTGCTGCGCTAAAATTAATAAAATTGGCTTTAGTTTTTTGGGCGATTATGTGAGCCAGAGTGGTTTTTCCGCAGCCCGGCGGTCCCCAAAAAATCAAAGAAGGCAAGGTGTCGTTTTTTATAGCCTGAAATAGAAATTTACCTTTTCCAACTATTTGTTCTTGACCGAAGAATTCTTTAAAAGTTTTTGGCCTGAATTTGTCCGCCCAGGGCTGGTGTTTTTTTTGCATAGATTAACTTTTATCATTTTATCGACGAGCCTGCTATTTGTTTCAATATAGAATTCGAGTTAAACAAGGCCGTTTATTAGCTTAATTTCAGACTATTTCTTTTCTTTAATTTGTCAATTTTTGTTTTAAAATTTATAATTGATTTGAATTACGAAATAGATCAATTTTTTTTTAAGGGAATAAACTCCAAACAAATAGCACCATTGATAAATTAAGTTTAACCAAAAACAATATTTTTTATTTAATGATTAAAAAAAAGCATAAAAGATATCTCCATTTAATGTGGGTCTTGGCCAAAACCGATTTCAAAATGCGCTACCACGCCTCTATTTTAGGCTATGTATGGGCGGTGTTAAAACCGCTTTTGATATTTTTGATTCTAAATTTCGTTTTTTCTCATGTTTTTGGCAGAGGCAGGGGGATTGAAAATTATTCTCTGCAGCTTATCACCGGGATTGTTGTTTGGACTTATTTTAATGAAGGCACCAATTTGGGACTTACTTCGCTTTTGAGTAAATCCAATATTTTAACTAAAATTTACTTTCCCAGATGGATAATTGTAATTTCTTCAACCATTAATTCCACTTTGATATTTTTCATGAATATCTTTATATTGGTGGCTTTTTACATTTATTATAATGTTTATCCTTCCATTACAGAGATTTTATTTTCTTTTGTTTATATTCTTTTAACTTATGGCTTAATTGTAACTTTTTCTTTTTTTGCGGCCCCGCTTTATCTTCGTTTTCGGGATTTAAAACAGATTTGGGAAGTGATTTTGCAGGGTCTTTTTTTTGCGGCGCCTATTATTTACCCTCTTTATGTTATGCCGGCTCAATATCATAAGTATATTTTATTAAATCCCATGGGGATTATTATTCATTATCTAAAGGTTACCTTAATCGAAGATCGGCTTCCCAATCTAAGCAATCATCTTTTGTTTTTTATTCTTTTAGCCTTGTTTTTTATAGCAAGTTTGGTATTTTTTAAAATAACCAGTAAAAAAGCGGCCGAATATGTTTGATAAAAATTAAAGATAACAAGATTGCGGTTGTTGAAATTGAAAAATTTTTGATTTTAAGCTAAGATAAGGCTAAATAAAATTTAAGCGGGTATCGTATAGTGGCTATTATTCCACCCTTCCAAGGTGGAGAGACGGGTTCAAATCCCGTTACCCGCTCCGTAAAGAAATAAAGGGGAGTTTTATAGTATTTGATTGGTGGGGGAAATGACATGTTTTTATTGAATTTATTATTTTGAATATATCTTAGAGCTTTTTTGTCGACGGTTATTTAAAAACAATTTCTAGTAGCAATTTCTGTTTTTATTAATGCTTAGGCAAAAGGTTTAATTCAAAAAATATCTCAATAATTTCTTTTCCTTGCTGGAGGAAGCAATAAACCCTTTATTTTAATACAGGATAAATTTAATTTTTAAACTAAAATATGAGCACCACACTAGTTTTTGTTGTTGCTTTGGTTTTGGGAATAGTTTCCTATCATTTTGTTTCCAATTATATTTTAAAAAGCAAAGAAAAAAGATCCAAAAGCAAAGCTGATAAATTGGTTTCCGATGCCAACCTTAAAGCCAAGGACATAATTTTGGAGGCCAAAGACAAAGCGGTTAAAGCTTTAAGCGAAATTAAAAAAGAGGAGGAAATAAGAAGAAGTCAATTAAATAAAACCGAAGAAAGATTAAGTCGCATGGAAGGTCAAGTGGAGAAAAAGGAAAAGCAGACCAACAAACGCAAAAAAGATATTGAAGAAAAAATTAAGCAAGTCAAAGAAATTAAAGAAAAACTTTCTCAAATCAGGAAAAGCCAAATCGCCAAATTGGAAAAAATCGCCAAACTGAATCAGGAGCAAGCTAAAAAATTGATGTTGGATTTAATTGAAGAGGAAAACAAGGAAATGATTTTAAAGAAGATACAAAAAATTGAGGAGAAAAATAAAGAAAAATTGGAAAAGAAAGCGGTTAATTTAATGACTATGGCTATGCAGCGTTATGCCTCCAGCCATGTAAGCGATACAACCACCACTACCGTCAATTTACCTGATGATGAGCTAAAGGGTAGAATAATTGGACGAGAGGGGAGAAACATTAATTCCATAGAACGTTTAACCGGAGCTGAAATTATTGTTGATGACACTCCGGAGGCCATTATTGTTTCGGCTTTTGATCCAGTTAGAAGAGAGGTGGCCAAACTTACTCTTCAAAAACTGATACAGGATGGCAGAATTCATCCGGCTAAAATTGAAGAAACCGTTAACTCAGTAAAAAGGGAAATCGCCAAAAAGGTTAAGGAAGCCGGGGAAGCTGCGGTTTATGATGTAGGAATTACAGGATTGGACGAGAAACTGGTTCAGCTTATCGGAAGACTGCGCTTTCGAACAAGTTATGGTCAAAATGTATTAATTCATGCCATTGAGGTGGCTCATTTGTCCGGGATGTTGGCTCAAGAATTAGGGCTTGATCCCACCCTTTGTAAAAAAGCGGGACTTTTGCACGATATAGGAAAAGTGGTTGATCATGAAGTGGAGGGAACTCATATTGATATAGGGATAAATATTTTGAAAAAATTTAATATTTCTGAAGAAGTAATTGAGGCCATGAAACACCATCATGATGATTTACCATGTGAAAAACCGGAAGCTGCTGTTATTGCGGCGGCTGATGCGATCTCGGCTTCCAGACCGGGCGCCAGAAAAGACACTTTGGAAAATTACTTAAAAAGATTAAAAGAGCTGGAAGATTTGGCCGGTAATTTCGAAGAGGTAGAAAAATGTTATGCCATTCAGGCCGGAAGAGAGATTAGGATTTTTGTTAATCCGGAAGTTATTGATGATTTAAAAGCTAATAAACTGGCCAGAAAAATTGCTGAAAAAATTGAGGACGAATTAAAATATCCCGGAGAAGTCAAGGTTAATTTAATTCGGGAAACTCGTTCTATTGAATACGCTAGATAATAAATTTTATTTATGAAAATATTGTTTTTTGCCGATATTGTAGCCAGACCCGGAAGAGAGGCGGTGGAGTTAGCCATCCCCAAGCTAAAAAATAAATACAAGCCGGACATTATTATTGCCAATGGTGAAAATATTGCCCATGGAACCGGATTAACCGGAGAAACAGTTGAAAAATTAATAAAAAGCGGAGTTGATTTTTTTACCTCCGGCAACCATGTTTGGAAAAAACAAGGCAAAGAATTACTGCAAGACAAAAAGGTGCCTTTGATAAGGCCGGCTAATTATCCTCAAGGGGTTATTGGGGATGGTTTTAGAATAATTAATGTTTTAACTCAAAGAATTGCCGTGGTTAGTTTAATTGGTCGTACTTTTTTTAAATTTCATTATGATTGTCCTTTTAGGGAAGCGGATAAAATCATTGATTATTTAGAATCTCAAGGATGCAAAACCGTTTTCGTGGATTTTCATTGCGAGGCGACCAGCGAGGCTAAAGCCCTTGGATGTTACTTGGATGGAAAAGTATCAGCTGTTATTGGAACGCATACACATATTCAGACTTCAGATGAGCAGATAATGAAAGGCAAGACCGCTTATATTACGGATGCGGGAATGTGCGGTAAAAAAGATTCTATTTTGGGTCGAAATAAAGATGAAGTAATTGAGGGCTTTTTAAAGCAAGAATCCGTTGACTCGGATTGGGATACTAGATGGAAAAAAGCTTTAATTCAGGGGGTTTTTTTAGAAATCGATAAAAAAGGTCGGGCCAAAAAGATCCAAAGGATTTCCCAAGTTATTAAAAATCCCTAAATTAATTATTAAGGAAAGGGGGTGTAAATTTATGGAAACATTAAACAAAGCCGATATCGTGGATGCGGTTTCCCAAAAAACCGGTCAAAGCAAGAAAGATACATTGGAAACTGTCGATGTCTTATTAAATGAGATTTCTCAAAATATTAAAAACGGAAAAAAAGTTAATTTTACAGGTTTTGGATCCTTTATGGTTAGAACAAGAAAAGGTCGCATTGGAAGAAACCCAAGAACCGGAGAAAAAATTGAAATTGATCCGACCAATGTGCCAAAATTTAAGGCCGGAACTGTTTTAAAACAAATGGTCAGATGATTTTTATTTTTTAAAAAACCGCGAAATTCGCGGTTTTTTGCTCTAAAAGCGGGAGCCGGCGGTCGGATTCGAACCCACGACCTACTCTTTACAAGAGAGTTGCTCTACCACTGAGCTACGCCGGCCGGTCAGTTTAGTTAATGCATGAGCCTCTAATTGTTTGTTTATCTTTTGAAACAAGCATAAAATCCCAACAAGCAGCCCTATCCATTAATATATAATTTTTTATCAAAAAAAATAAGTTTGATCAAATTTTAGACTCACTTGCTTTTTATTATGGCTTTGTTTTTTTGAAATTTGTGATAATCGCAAACAGAGGGGGAGTTGGTGCCCAGAATCAGCTGGATGTTTAAATTATCCGCTAAAATTTTGGCGATTTTTTTAGCGCAGTAGCGGGGATTTTGATCCCACTGCTTAAAAGAATGATCCTGGGCTTCGTCGATAATAATTAATCCTAAATTATTAAAATTGGCCAAAACCGCTGACCTGGTTCCGATTATAAGGGATTTCTTGTTTTCTCTGATTTGAAGTAATTCAACAAAAAAGCCTTTGGGATTTTTCTTTTTATTTAAAACAGAGATCTTTTGACTGCCAAAAATTTGAGAAAATTTTTGAAAATACAAATCAATTAAAAAAAGATCAGGCACTAAAAAAAGCACTTGTTTTTTCTCTCCAAGAATTTTGGAGATTAAATACAGATAAATATTGATTCTATCTTTTTCTATAAGTAAAACTTGCTTTTTGTTCTCAATTTTTCTTAATACTTTTTTTATTAAACTGATTTGTTTTTTTTTGATTTTAAATTTACCTTGAGCTTTGATATATTGAGAATTGGATTTTACAAAAGCCTTTTTGTTTCCCCAGGTTAGGTTTAAAATGGTTGGTCTTGAGACAAAATAATAGCCGGCAATTTGGTCTGTGATATCCAATTGTTTCTGAGTGAAAAGACCCGGGTAGATCATTTTGGATATTTTTTTGAATTTAAATTTTTGAGGCTTATTTTTTTTGATTCTTTCCGTTATAATTGCGTGAATTTTCCTTGATCGAAATTCGACCTGCACTAGGCTACCTGGATCCAAGGGCCTTAAGGAGTAATAAGTAAAGTTTTTTCTTATTAGTAAAGGAAGTCGAATAACAGGAATAACATTATAATAATATTTTGCAGATTTAATTTTGTTCATGAAAAAAATTAATCAAATTGACAAAGTTTTTTTAAAACAGGTTATTTATACCTTGATATACTTAAGAATAAGAAAAATCCCTGCAACCAATATTTGTATTTTAAAATATCTTTTTAAAAATAAAAATTTTTATTTGGATCAAAAGAATGTTCTTATTAGCTTAAGAATCATTTTAGATTTTTTAATCAATAAGGGCAAAGTGGTTTATGAATTTGGAGCTTATTATTGGATTTTTGAAAATGAATTCTATAGAAAACAACAATTTTACAAAAACGCAATTGAATTAAAGAAAAACTCTTTTTCCAAAATAAAAATTGCCAGAAAAATTTGTCGGATTTTAAAATATCTACCTTTTATTAAATTGATTGGCATCAATGGAACTGTAGCTTTGGGAAACGCCCGCAAAAAAAGCGACATTGACTTTTTCGTTATTTGTAAAGATAAGAGGATTTGGACCACCCGGTTATTAATGATTATTATTTTGGAGATACTGGATAGAAGGAAAAAGAAAGGTAAGAATAAGGATCGAATTTGTCTTAACTCTTTTGCTAATTTTAAAAATTTGGAATTTAGGTATCAAGACAGATATAGCGCCTTAGAGCTTTTGGCTATGTTAAATATAATTGATCGAGATAATTGTTATACAAAATTGGTTAAAGAAAATCTGCCATGGATTAAGAAATATTTTGCAATCAATGATTTGGAAGTGATTTTAAACAAAAACAGTCTTTTATCTTTTAATTTACAAAAGCCGTTTATTTTTAGAGCGGCTGATTTTTTGTTTGGTTTAAAGATTTTTAATTTTATAGAACAAGCAGCCAGGCTTTTTCAGGAAAAAAGAATAAAGAAAAAAGCGGCTAAATTAAAAAAAGGACAAGTTTATTGGAGTGATGACGCTTTAATTTTTCATCCTAAACCCAAAAGCCGATTATATCAAAAAAAATTTTTAAAAAGATTAAAAAAAGAAAAAAAGCAATTAAAAGAATTATTTAAAGCTTTCAAAATATAAATTATTTAAAATAAGGCAAATATTCACTCTTGATTAATTTTTGAGTCTTGTGATATAATTTGATTTACAAACACAATATATTGTATAAAATTCATATTGAAGTTAATAAGCAATATTTTTCGATAAAATAAAATTCCAATAGACAAGTCAATAAATTAAGCATAACAAAATGAAGTGCCCATTTTGCAAGAATCAGGAAACCATGGTTATTGATTCTCGCGAAACCCTTGACAGAAAAGCAATCAGGAGGAGACGAAAATGCGTTAAATGCAGCGCCAGATTTACCACTTATGAACGCCCGGAATTAACTGAAATAAAGGTGATCAAAAGAAATGGCGAAAAAGAAGTTTATCAAAGAGGAAAAATCGAGAAAGGACTGGAAATAGCTTTGGAAAAAAGGCCGATAAATCCTAAAAAGGTCATTGAAATTGTGGATAATGTGGAAAGCAGAATCTTTGCCGGAAACAAAGAAGAAATCAACAGCCGCCAAATTGGTAAATTTATAACCGAATCTTTAAAAAAAGTAGATGAAGTGGCTTATCTTAGATTTCTTTCGGTTTATAGGTCTTTCGGGTCTTTGGAAAGTTTTGATAAAGAGATAAAAAAATTAAAAAACAATGATTAGCGGGAGTTAGTTTTATAATTAAAAATATTATTAAATGCAACAAAAAACCAAAATCAAGAAAAAAACCAAAACTAAAAAAACTATCTCAAAAAACAAGCAGTTAAATTTTAATAAAGATTTCATAAAAGATGTGACCGATGGGGCCTTGTTTGTTCAAACCAGCGACGATGAAGTTCAAAACTGGAATGTAGAGGCAATTGGAAAGAGTCTTATCAAAGAGACAGGAGTTTCCGAAAAAGTGGCTTTTGGAATAGCTAAAAAAGTGGAGGAAAAAATATTTCAAGGTCAAATAAAAAATGTAACTTCCAGGTTAATCAGAGAACTGGTAAATGCGGAATTGGTAGAAAGAGGATTGGAAGAGGCCAGAAAAAGATATATTCGTTTGGGTTTTCCGGTTTTTGATGTCCACCAGATAATAGAAAATGAGACCAATAAAGATAATTCCAATGTTCCTCATGGACCAGAAGCCACAAATTTAACCTTGGCCGAGGGGATCAAAAAAGAATATGCTTTGCTTAGAATTTTTTCTCAGGATGTCGGGGATGCTCATATAAACGGGGATATTCATCTTCATGATTTGGGGATGGTGGATCGTCCTTATTGCAGCGGACAATCTCCGGAATATGTTAAAAAATACGGGTTGGATTTAAACACTTCTCTTTCCCAGGCCAAACCCGCCAAACACGCGGAAGTTTTAATAGGTCATATTGTAAAATTTTCAGCAGCTCTACAATGCCATTTTTCAGGAGCGATCGGTTGGGATGCGATCAATGTTTTTTTAGCCCCTTATTTGGTAGGTAAGAACAAAAAACAATTACGACAATTGGCTCAAGTTTTGATTTATGAGTTTTCCCAGCAGTCTGTGGCCCGAGGGGGTCAGGCCATTTTTTCCGACATCAATTTATACTGGGAAATCCCGAAACATTTCAGGGAAGTGGATGCTATCGGTCCTGGAGGAAAATTCACCGGTAAAAAATATAAGGATTATGAAAGAGAGTCTCAAATGTTTGCCGAGGCGCTTTTTGAGGTTTATCTGCAAGGAGATGCTTCGGGTATGCCATTTTTCTTTCCCAAGCCTTTGGTGCACATAACTGAAGATTTTTTCAAAACCAGAGGTTATAAAAAATTTTTAAACTTAATCTCCAAAACCGCGGCGGAAAAAGGAAATACCTATTTTGTTTTTGACAGAAGAAACGAAGCGAAAATCTCCGAATGCTGCCGGCTTTCTTTTAAATTGGAAAAAAGCGATATAGAGGATGCTAAAACACCCTGGAAGATGAGATATTCGGCTATTCAAAACATTTCCCTGAATCTTCCAAGGCTGGCTTATATTTCCGGTGGATCTGATGAAATTTTGTTTACCAATATCAATAATTTGTTGGAACTTACTGCAAAAGCTCACCGAGAAAAAAGAATTTTTATTGAAAATTTATTATCCAAAAAAAATAAAGGACCTTTGGGTATGCTTTCCATTAAAAAACCGGATGATGAACACCCTTATTACCGACTTCACCGGATTACTCATTTAATAGGATTAGTAGGGTTGAATGAAATGGTCCAGGCCCATATCGGGCAGGAGCTTCATGAATCGAAACAAGCAATGAAATTAGGGTTAAAAATAATTGCGGCATTGAATTTACAGTGTAAAAAAATGTCTCAAAGATATGGAATGAATTTTGTGTTGGAGCAAACCCCGGCGGAAACAACGGCGTACCGTTTTGCCAAACTGGATTTAAAAAAATACCCCAAAGAAACCCGCAAGGTTATTAAAGGTAATTTAAAAAAAGACGAAGTTTATTATACCAATTCCACTCAACTGAATGTTTCGGCCCCGGTGGATCCTGTAGAAAGAGTAGTTATGGAAGGCATGTTTCATCCTTTAATTGATGCCGGCGCCATAACTCATATTTGGTTGGGAGAATCCAATCCCTCCCCAGAAAGTATAGGTAATTTTATTGAAAAATGTTTTAGAAACAGTGAAATTGCTCAGGTAGCGTTGTCTCCGGAATTCACGCATTGCAATGATTGCGGAAAAACAGACAGAGGAGCTTTTGTTTGAGATTTGAAATTTATAAATTTACTAAATTATTAAAATATATTTTATTTTGATATAATAAAAAAGTAAAAATTAAAACAAAAAAATGACAAATGTAAACGGTGAAAAAATAATTGAAAAATGCTCCCATTGCGGAAGCCTAAACATTGACCATGTTACCAGAGTTACGGGTTATTTTTCTAAAGATTCCATGTGGAATCAGGGAAAAGTGGCCGAACTTCGCGATCGGGATAAAGCCATAAACAGAAAATATTTCAAAAAATAGACTTGATTTTAAATCAATTTGGACTTTATTAAAGAGACAAGGTTTTAAAACCTTGTCTCTTGGTCTTAAATAATTCCCATAACTGTCTTTATTATGTTTAAAGACCTTGAAATAGCGGGAGTGGAACCCTCCTCAATGCTTGAGCGCCCAGGTTATATTTCGGCTATCATTTTTCTAAATGGCTGTAATTTTCGTTGTCCTTTTTGTCACAATCCGGATCTGGTTTTAAAAAATCCGGATATTAAACCTTATCCTTTAAAGGAGGTTTTAAAATTGTTAAAACAAAAGAAGGGCTGGGTTGATTCGGTGATTTTAAGCGGAGGGGAACCTACTATTTATAAAGAAATTCCCCAATTTATCAAAAAAGTTAAGGATATGGGTTTTAGTATGGGCATTCATACTAACGGCACCAATCCTGAAATGATAAAAAAATTAACTGATCGAAATTTATTGAGTTATTTGGCGATGGATTTAAAAAATGATCAACAAGATTACGCCAAAACTGCGGGTTTGAAAAAAATTAACTTTTTCAATATCCAAAAAACTTTAAATATCATTAAAAGTTTGGATAGGGAAAAGATAGAAACAATAGTTAGAATCACTGTGGTGCCGGGATTAATAGATCGGGAAAATATTAAAAAAATGGGCGGTTTGTTAAAAGGAATAAAAAAGGTTAGTCTTCAACAGTTTAGACCAGTTAATTGCTTAGATAAAAACTTTGAAAAAATCAAACCTTATGATAAGCTGGAATTAAATAAAATGGCCGACATTCTGGAACAGACGGTTGAAGAAGTGGAAAGAGGATTTATTTAATTTAAAAAATAATTTTAATTAAGCTAAATATATGCTGGATATTCAATTTATTCGAGAGAATTTCAGGCAAATTCAAAAAGCAGCGGATGATAAAAACATAAATTTAAAAGTTAAGGATTTACTTAAAATCGATAAAGAACGAAGAAATTTTCAGTCTAAAATAAACAATCTTCAAAAACAAAAAAATAATCTTAATAAGGAGATCAAAGGCAAACCAACCAAGGAGCAGCTCAAAAAAGCCAAAGCAATCAAAAAAGAAATTAGCCAGCTGGAAAAGAAATTTAAGAAAGTGGAAAAAAAATTTAACAAGTTGATGGCAAAGGTACCTGTAATTCCATCCAAAGACACTCCCTTGGGAAGAGACGAACGAGACAATGTAGAGGTTGGCCGTTGGGGGGAGATTCCCAAATTCGATTTTAAACCTAAAAGCTATATGCAGCTGGCCAGGGACTTAGATTTAATTGATTTTAAAAGAGGAGTCAAGGTAGCCGGTTATAGAGGTTATTATGTTAAAAATGAAGGCGTTTTACTGCAAATGGGTATGATGATGTATGCGCTTAAAAAATTGATTGAAAAAGGCTTTACCCCGATAATTCCTCCGACCTTGGTAAGAGAATTTGTGTTGTTTGGGACCGGTTATTTTGAGGGAGAAAAATATGATAAAAGTGTCGATAATATTTATAAAATCGAAAACAAAGATGTTTTGGCTGACGGAAGCGTTAAAAAAGAAAATAAGTTTTTGGTCGGAACAGCGGAGCCTTCCCTTTTAGCTTATTACGCCAATGAGGTTTTAGATGAAAAAGATTTGCCGGTAAGATTTTGCGGTTTTTCCCAATGCTATCGAAGTGAAATCGGCAGTTACGGCAAAGACACCAAAGGAATTTATCGGGTGCATGAATTTGTTAAAGTGGAGCAGGTTTGTATTTGTAAAGCAGATGTTAAGGAATCGGATAAACTTCACCAGGAAATGGTGGAAAATTCCAAAGAGCTTCACAAAGATTTAAAGCTTCCTTTTAGGCAGCTGCAGATTTGCACAGGTGATATGGCGGCCGGAAAATACAAAATGTTTGATCTGGAAGCTTGGATGCCCAGCAGAAAAAGCTATGGAGAAACCGGTTCAGCTTCTAATTTTTTAGATTGGCAATCCAGAAGATTGAATGTGAAATATAAAGACAAACAGGGCAATAAAAAATATGTTTTTATGTTAAACAATACAGCTCTTCCTAGCGTTAGGCCTTTAATTTCTATTATGGAAAACCATCAAACTAAAGAAGGATTTATAAAAGTGCCTAAAGTGCTTCAAGAATATGTTGGAAAAAAAATAATCGGAAAATAATTTAGTCCTTTGGCTGCTTATTTTTTTAAGATTTAAAGATGTAATTGTAAATAAAGATGTTTGGCAATAGACGCAAAAGATTAAAGAAAAATTTTAAAAGGAAAAGAAAAAATCAAAATAAAAACGGTTTAATTGGTATTAAAAATGACGATTTAAGACAAAATTTAGTGAAGCTAAAGCTTGTTTCCGTTTCTTTTTTTCTTTCTATTATTTTGTTTTTTTTTCTTTTAATTTATTTGTTTTTCTTTTCTTCTTTGTTTAAAGTTCAGGAAATAGTAGTAAAAGGCAATCAAAGAAATAACAGCGAGGTAATTATTTCGCAAATAGAACCTTATTTGGAAGGAAATTTTCTAAAAATATTTTCTCAAAGTCATTTTTTAGCCCTTAATACTAAAGAAATCGAAAAGATGCTTTTAGAGAATTTTAAAAGCATTGAGGAGGTGGAAATTAAAAAAAAATTGTTTGGCAAGTTGGAGGTAAACATTGTGGAAAAGCAGATTAAAGCTGCTATGTGTTCGCAATCAGAATGTATTATTATTGATGATAAAGGAGTTGTGTTAAAAAGATTCCCTAAAGACAAATTATACGAATACGGAGAAAATATTGAGCTAATTGTTGATCAGTCCAATACTTTGGCGCAAGTGGGAGAAGGAGTAAACACCAAGGATTATGTGGAATTCATAGATGGCCTTCGCTACGATTTAAATGCAAACGGTATAATGGTTAGGGAAGTTATTACTCCTTTGCCTTCGGCCAGTGAAATTCAGGTTGTCACTATTCAAGATTATGTTATTATATTTGATTCCAGCCTGGATTTTTCAAACCAATTGGAATCCTTGAAGCTGATTTTGGAAAAAGAAATTCCCAAGGAGAAAATAGATTGTTTGGAGTATATTGATTTAAGAATTAAAAATAAGGTTTATTATCGGTATTATGATGATTGCAAAAAAGAGCAAGACGGTAAAATAAAAGAAGAAACAGGCGAATCGGCGCAGGAAGGCTCTGATGCAGAAAATAACGCCGGAGAAGAGAAAGAGGATTAATTGAAAATTCAGGAAATTGCTAAAAAATAAGATTTTTAATTTTTTTTATGAACTCAAATCAAATAAGAAAAAAATATTTGGATTTTATGAAACAAAAAGGCCATGCCGTTATTCCCAGCGCTTCTCTAATTCCTGAAAACGATCCTACCACTTTATTTACCGGATCCGGGATGCAGCCGATGGTGCCTTATTTGCTTGGTCAAAAGCATCCCTTGGGAACAAGGATTGCTGATTCTCAAAAAAGTTTTAGAACCGTTGAGCTGGATGAAGACACTGTGGGCGATAACCGGCATACAACTTTTTTTGAAATGCTTGGCAATTGGTCTTTGGGGGATTATTTTAAGAAAGAACAAATCAGCTGGATGTTTGAATTTTTAACTCAGATTTTAAAGTTGGACCCTAAAAGAATTTTTGTTACCGTTTATCGGGGAAACAAAGAAATCGGAATCCCTAAAGATAAAGAGTCGGTTAGGTATTGGCAAGAGGAATTTGAAAAAGTCGCAATTAAGGCTAAAGATGTTGACATGGCGGAAGAAAAAGGGATGAGAGGCGGACGAATTTTTTATTACAATGAACAGGAGAATTGGTGGTCAAGGGCGGGAATCCCACAAAATATGCCCATCGGAGAGCCGGGCGGTCCCGATAGCGAGATGTTTTGGGATTTTGGAGAAGATTTAAAAATTCATGAAAACTCCATTTATAAAGACCAACCCTGTCATCCGGCTTGCAGCTGCGGGAGATTTTTGGAAATCGGCAACAATGTTTTTATGCAGTATAAAAAGACGAAAAAAGGCTTTGAAGAGCTGCCTCAGAAAAATATTGATTTTGGCGGAGGATTGGAAAGAATGGCTGCCGCTAAATTGGACAACCCGGATATTTTTTTAACCGATCTTTTCGACCTGCAAAGAGAAGTGTTGGAGAAAATGACTCAAAAACAATATGGAAAAGATTTTGAGGAAACTAAAAATTTTAGAATTATCATGGATCATTTAAGGGCTGCTGTTTTTTTAATTTCGGATGGCGCCCTACCTTCCAACAAGGACCAGGGTTATTTTACCAGAAGGTTGATCAGGAGGTCTGTTCGGTACGCAAATAAAATCAATCTTAAACAGGAATTTACTAAAGAGTTGGGCAGAGCCGTGATCAAGACTTATAAAAATCATTATAAGGATTTGGAAAAAAATAAAAAAAAGATCCTAAAAGAGTTAATTAAGGAGGAAAAAAAGTTCAGAAAAACTTTGGAAAAAGGGCTTAAAAAATTTAATAAGATTGTTCGCAAAGAGCAGATTGATAACAGTAAAATAAATGGTAAAGTGGCCTTTGATCTTTATCAAACCTATGGTTTTCCTATTGAGATGACCGTGGAAATGGCTCGGGAAAACGACATGGATGTTGATATGGAGGGCTTTAAAAAAGAACAAAAAAAACATCAGGAGCTTTCTCGGCAAGGAGCGCAGAAAAAATTTAAAGGCGGTTTGGCTGATGCTAAAGAAAAAACCGTAAAATTACACACCGCAGCTCATTTGGTTTTAGCCGCTCTTAGAGAAATTCTGGAAAAAGGTCAACAGGTTTATCAAAAGGGATCAAATATCACGGCTGATCGCCTTCGTTTTGATTTTTCTTTTGATCGAAAATTAACCGAGCAAGAAGTTGAAAAAGTGGAGGCTTTTGTTAATCAAGCAATAAAAGAGGGGATTGAGGTAAAGATGAAGGAGATGAGTTTACAAAAAGCTAAAGAAATCGGAGCTCAAGGGGTTTTCGACAGTAAATATGGAGAAAAAGTCAAAGTTTATACTATTAAAGGTTATTCGCAAGAAATTTGCGGAGGGCCGCATGTAAAAAATACTTCTGAACTTGGGAAATTTAAAATTATCAAGCAGGAAAGCGTTGGTTCGGGAATAAGAAGAATCAAAGCGGTTTTAGAGTAGGATAGAGCAAGAAAGAAAGGGGGAGGGGTTATGGTTTTTGTTGGTTGGCGCTAATGTGATTACTCCCTATTTCGTGAGAAATAAACAAGCTTTGATAAATGGAGGTTAGCTTTATTTCCGATTTTATCCAGTTGAATTTTTTTTCGATTCTTAATTTTCCAATTTTCCCCATTATTCTACTTCTTTCTCGATTGTCCAGAGTTCTGATGATTTCTTTGGCAAGCAGCATTTCATTGCCTTTTTCAATAAATTTTCCGGCCTCCCCAATTCTACTTTGGCCGGTTTTGGAATTATAGGCGATTAAGGGCTTACCCACCGCCATAAATTCAAAAATAGAATCCCTGATATTAACCCTTTTACTGTCATTGGATTCCAAAACAATCCCCAGATCAGCGGCATTAAGATAATTGAGTAGTTTTTTTTGGCTTAACCAGCCGGTAAAATGAACCAATTCATTGATTTTTAGGTTGGAGCAGTGTTTAGCTATTTTTTCTTTATCTTTTCCATCTCCGGCAATTACAAATAAAATATCTTTTCTGCCCAAATCTTTTAAAATAAAATTAATAGCCCCAATCAGTTTGATAAACTCTTTTTTCAGGCGGATGCTGCCGGAGAATAAAACCATATATTTATAGCCTCTTTTGTAATCTTTATTAATAAAGGGCTGATAAAAATCTTTTAAATCCGGAAAGGGCTCAATGGTTACGATTTTATTTTTTTTATGCCCCACAAACGGCGTAATCCTGAATTTTTGCAGGGAGTTGGGCACAAATATAAGATCAGCCGATTTAATTAAAAATTTCTCCAGTTTTTTAAGGAAATTTAAATAAAGCCTTTGAATAAAACCGTGCCGGGTTAGTTGGCTTTTTAATTTTTTAGGATAATTTTCATTTATTTCGTAAATAAAGGTAGATCCGAAAATTTTTAAAAAAACCGCGATTAAACCCAAAATATCGGTGGGATTGATAAAATGAATTACTTTGAATTTGTGTTTCAGGTAAAGCTTTAAGGTAAGGTTAGCGGCTTTAACAAAGTCCAGAAGTTCGCCAAAAAACAAAGAAAGTAAGCTGTTTCTGGAAAAATTTTTCTTAAAATAATAGACTCTTATTTTTCGATACTTGCGAAGGCCTATTCGATTTTTATTTCTGGGACAGATGATTTTAACCCGATAGCCTTCTTGGGAAAGAGAGACGGCTTTTTTCCAGGTTCTTCTATATTCGGGAGCCGGAAAGTTGTTGGTGATAAATAGAACTTCTCGGTTCATAATTAAGCGATTTCTTGATTTAGAATTTAACCTTTGTTTTTAGCATAAAAGGAAAAAAGAGTAAAGCAATCCGCAATTTTTTCCAGGTTTGGATAACTTTACCGCAGCAGTGAATTTTTAGCTTATAATTTATCTTTTGCCTACTTTTTATCAAATTTTAATCAAAAAAAGCGAAAAAATAATCTGTAAATTTGTGTATAGGATTTAATTCCAGATTTTATCATTAATTTGTTATTTTACTAGATTTAAAATATCTATATAATAAAGGTGGGGTTTATTGTCAGTTGCTAAAAATTGAAAACAGGTGTATATTTTTTATATTATTTTTGCCGAGATAGCTCAGTCGGTAGAGCACAGGACTGAAAATCCTGGTGTCGGCGGTTCGATTCCGCCTCTCGGCACAATCTGATTTTCTGATAAATCGGCTTGCGGTTAAGTGATTTTTCAATTTTTAAATTCTCTTTATTATCTGATTGAGGATTTTTGAATTTATATCCTTAATTTAAATAAAATGAACCTGGAAAAAAAATTCGCCACAGCCATAAATTGTATGGATGGGAGAGTTCAAGAGCCGGTAATTAAATGGTTAAAACAAAAATTCGCCATCGATTATGTGGACACTATTACCGAAGCCGGGCCCAATAAATTATTGGCTCAAGCTCTTGATTCTTCAAAAGTAAACTCTATTAAAAAAAGAGTTGAAATTTCTGTTAAAAAACACGGCTCAAAAATCATCGCCATTATCGGACATTTTGACTGCGCCGGCAATCCGGTGGATAAAAAGACTCAAATCAAGCAGATTAAAGAGGGGATTAAATTGATTAAAACATGGGGGTTTAAGGTAGATGTAATAGGAGCTTGGGTTGATAGCGACTGGAAGCTGCAGGAGATTGATTGAGTTTAGAAGAAGAGATTTGTTTGCTCTTAATTTTTAGCCAATTAAGGTAAGCTTTTAAAGAAAATTATTTTACAATCGATGAGTCTTGACTTTCCTTCTGTAAAACTAAATCTTTTTACAAAACTTGAATATTATTTGATTTTAAAAAAGTTGGATAAGAATTTTCAAAATCATTTAAATAATTTTGTTGAAATTAAAAAAGATAATAAAAAAGCAGATTCTCAGCCGACTTGGGAAATTGAAAAGAAAATTTTATATTGGGCTTATCATGGTCATCGACATCTGGGAACACCTTTGAATAAAAAAAAAGTTACTGAGGAGAAAATCCGAAAAGCCACTAAATTAAATAAAGATCAGCAAAAGGGCGAGTTAAGACTTGTTGATTATGCTTTACAAAACTTAGAGACCAAAGGATATTTTAAAAAAATAACCATTGATAGAAAACAGTATCCGGATAATCCGGAAATTGGCAAGACCGGTTATGTTATCACTCCTCAAGGTTTGGCAATGGGAGAGTTGATTTTTGAATTATGTTTTTTTGCTCAAGATAAAGATTATAATGAAAAATTTGCAAAAACGAAAATTTTAAAATATAAAAAATTTATAAAAACAATTTATGATTTGCAATTGTTTTCCATTAGATCTTTTTATTTGGCCGGTTTTTTTTATTTGAATTTACTAATCTTAAAAGAGGTTGGTCTTATTGATGATTTAAAATTTTGGATAAAAGATCAAGTTTTAGGATATTTAGGAGGCTCGGCTCGGCTGATAATTGAAGTTTTTATAGTAATTATTTTATTAATTCCATTTTTGTCTTTTTTTCTTTCTGTTATTTTTAAAAATATTTGTTGGTTTTTAGGATTGATTAAAAGTATATTAGGTAGAGTTAAAGAGAAATTAAACAACCCATCGCCTAAACTTTGATTAAATAAAAATTTTTCTTTAAGATAAAAAGGTTATTTGTCCCGGTAGCTCAGTTGGATAGAGCAAGACACTCCTAACGTCTAGGCCGCAGGTTCGATTCCTGCCCGGGACGCAATCAGTAAAAAATATAAAATTTCAATCTTATTTTTGAAAAAATGGTTAATTGACACAGTACCAAACGAATTTACATAAATCCTGAAATCAATCCCAAAAAATTCACAAAATTTTTTTAAAAGTGGAAAATCGGTTTACTGTTTTAGGGACTGGACAAAATTAATCAAATTAATTTTTTAGTTAAGCTTTTTAAACATTTTATCATGCAACTTTATCTTCTAGGCACCGGTACTTGTGCTAATCAATTAACCAAAAACGGCAAAAAAATCAAAAATCGATTTCCGCCGGGTTATGTTTTGGATTGGGGTGAAAATAAGATTTTATTTGAAGTAAGCGAGGGCATTCGTTTCCGTCTTGAAAAAGCAGGCTTTGATTATGCGGATTTTGAAAATATTGCTATTTCCCACTGTCACCCTGATCACTATAATTTTATGCCCTATCTTCAATCTGTCTATTGTAAAGGGCTTTGGGATCAGAAAGGTAAACAATATGAAAAATTAAAGATTCAGATTTTGTGTCCCAATCAAGTGGCTGAAAGTTATCGAAAAATTTTTAAGCTTTTGGTTTTGGAAATTAAAAAAAACCATTATGATTTTCCTGAAATTAGTTTTACAAAATTAGGTAAAATGAAATTCAAAACCAAAATCGGCAGGGCGCAAATCACTGTTCAAGAAGTTCATCATGGTTTTGGAAAGGTTGAAACTTTAGCTTTTCGGGTTAAGGTGGACAATAAAATTTTTGCCTACAGCGCGGATACCGGAGATTGCCAGGGGATTCGAAAAATTTGCAAAAACGCGGATTTGTTCTTATGCGAAGCCTCAGCTTTGATCGGTCAAGATAAAGCTTGCCGCAATTACGGTCACTTAACTCCCTATTTAGCCGGAAAAATCGCTAAGGAAAGTAAAGTCAAGAAACTGCTTTTAACCCATTACATCGGTCTTGATAGCGAAAGCTCCATGCTTAAAGACTGCCAGCGATCCGGCTTTGAAGGAGAAGTGAAGGTAGGGAAAGATTTTGAGAAAGTAAAGATTTGATTTTTATAGCCAAAAATTTTTAAAAAAAATATTAGAATTAAATTTTTTTTCTGAGATTTTGACGATTGTTATGAAGAAAGGGGAGGGACGGTAAACTGAATAAGCTTTTAAATTAAAGGGGGTTTATTGACTACAGCCTCCACCTACTTCAAAATCTCCACCAACATTCTGAGGGGGTTGACCGTTCCATTTTTCGATTTGTTTAGACTGGTTTTCAATTTTTTTAAGCTCAAGCATTAAGGGGGTAATATTTTGAGAACTAATGATTTTATTAGCTTCAGCTACTCCTTGGGCCTCGATTATTTTCTTTTCTTTTTCTCTTTGCGCCACCTCTAATTCTTTTTTGGTTCTAATTTGTTCCTGCTCTAATTCAGCGGTTTCCAGAATTTTTTTCTCTTCTAAAATTTCCGTATTTCCAAAAACATCGATAAATTTTTGAGAAATTCTAATGTTTACTATATTTATAGAGTCCAGTTCCAGCCCCAATGGTTCAAGGACTTTTTGGATTTCTTCGATTGATCGGTTTTTGATTTCGCTTTGTTTTAAATGAACTTCTTTGAAAGAATAGTCTCTGACAACGGTTTTAATTTGCTCGATTGCTCTTGGCGATACAATTTGGTCAGCGGTGTTCCAAATACTCATAGTAGGTCCCTGTTTTCTATAGAAATCCACCAGTTTGTTTTCTTTAATGTGAAAGGTAAGATTGACATTTAGTAAAACATCCTGCAATTCAGGATATTTGGACTCGGCTGTGATTTCCGGAATACTGAATTGATAGTCTGCGGTATGGACAATAATGTACTGGCTAAGCAAAGGGGAGGTCAAATGCACACCTGGATTTAAAATTTTTCCGGACTCGATATCAACAGCTTTTTGACCACTTTGCACTTTTATGGGTTTTATTACTTTCATTTGCCATAAAATTATCAATAAAGCTAAAATTATAAAATAATATTTTTTTCTTTGGATAAACTGTAAAATATTTTTTATTAGTCCCATTATATTGGCCAGGATCTGTTTTATAAAATCAAAAATTCGTCCGAATTCTTTGGCTATTAATTCGTTAGCCTCTCCACTTCCTGACTTTTTGGCGGTAATAGTCACTCTAATTATCAAAGTCAAAGCGTAAACAACTATTAAAATAATAATAAGACTTGCCAAAAAATCAAAGATATTCTGCCAAAAATCAAAAAATTCCTGGAAAAAATTTTGAGCATTTTGGGCGTTATCTTCGTTAACGGATTGAGAAACAATGTTTTGTTTTTGCACCGCTTGATTGTATCTGGCCATTTTATAAAATTAAATAAATTAAAAAACAAAAAAGACCTTGAAATATAGTCTTTTAAGAGCATTTAGTCAAATTAGAGCCATAGTGATCAAAAATAAGAGAGAGGTTATTTTGCTTTTTTGATTAAGTCTTGGCTATGCGGGACAAAAGAAAGAGCTATTTGTTTCCAATAAAGCGCTTTAATAAAGTTTTGAATATCGTTTTCGGTTGCTTTTTCTGTTGAGAAATTTTTTTTATAGATTTTATCATAAGCTTTTTTAGTGTTTAGCTCTATTTCTCTATTTTTATCCTTGATGATTTTATGCTTTAGGGCTAAATCAATATCTTCTTGGTCAACAAAAGATTCTATTAGTTTTTGGCTGTGATTTAAAGTGACCTCAAATAAATGTTCAATAGATTTACGTTCTGTATTGGGGTTGCTTAAAATGTTTTGAAAATTTTTAGACAGATAGGGGCTTAAAAATTCTTTAAGTTTATCTGTTTTAGTGTTTTTTATCTTAGGTAGAAGTTTGTTTTTTAACAATTTCTCCCAACTATTTTGGATTTTCTTTTTTTCTTCCAAATATTGTACTAATTGAGAGTTTGGCGGTAATTCATCAAGTTCTATTTTTTTGTAGATCCAAATTCCCCTAGGCCCGATAACCCCTTGTTGAAAAATTCTAGGGTCTAAATTATGTTTTTCAAACAATTCTGTTAGAGCGTTATGCTTAGACCATCCTGGAAGGTGAATATCTAAATCTGCCGGACTAGGGGGAAGCAAAATTTTAGCTTCTCCGGGGTTAATGTCTTCCGGGGTTGTTATTTCTGTTTTTTTAAGGAGCGTCAAATAAGATTTTATAGTGTGAGTATGGATATTAATAATTTTTTCTATACTATACTATCTAGATTTTTGTTCTTTTTTTTAATTTTTTTTAAGATTATTGCAGGATCAATAACAATTTCTGTGGAATTTCCATCAAGAATATTCAACCAAAATGAACTTCCATTTTTTAGTTGGACAAAAGTTCCGGTAGTTTCCACCTCGCTTTCAAAAACATCTTTTAATAATAAATAGACGCCTTCTCTCCAGCTGGAATCTTCCTTCAACTCGGAAGCTTCAAGGTGGTGCCCTAATTCAAAAGGCAAGCGCGTAAAAAAACTTACTCCCGTAAATCCGGCCAATTTTAAAAAATCTCTTCTACTTATTGGTTTTCGTTCCCCGCCGTTTTCTCTGGGGTTTTCAATTTTATTACTCATTGTTGAAATTTATAGGTTTAGGGTAAGTCATCCACGAGCTTAATATATTGCAAAAGTAATATAACTGGTGCAATCGATGGCAGGATCGTTCAAAAGCAGGCTGGAGTTGGTGTTTTCAAAGAAAAAAATTTTGGATTTTTTCTTGATTTTAGAGGTCATTAAAATTAAATTCAAAGAAGCCGGAGAATCAACAAAATCGTTGTTAAAACCGGAAATGGTTTTATAATCAAATTCTTCGATGGCTTTTATGGTTTTTTGATCATTGGTCATTATAGTTTAGAGTCTTGCCTAGAATAAATTAAGAATTTATTCTAGGCAAGACGCATTGTTTTTTATAGTATAATGTTTTGCTTTTTATATTGCTAGTAAAGGTTTTTTTAAGGCGAGGGGATTTTAAAAACTGGCTGGGACTTTTCGTGATAGAGTAAGAAGGTTAAAATTTGTCAAAAAAAGCCCAAAAAATCAATCAATGAAATCAAAACTATTTGTAATATTATCATCCAGTGTAGTTTTTTGACCATTAATCTTTGTTTTAAAAGTGTTAGCTTGTCCCATACCCCATGTAGCCACTTTGCCTTGATTGGGGGAGTATAGAATTATAAATCTTCCATTTATATGACATTTTTCCTCCCACTCTTCTTGAGTTTTATAGGTTTTAAACCTTACAGAAAAAATATCAGGGTTATTGTTAAAAGGTTTTTTGCTACCAATCTCACAACCCGGATAATATACTTTTTGAAGAAAATTTTCTAGTTCCTGATCATTTTTTACCTCCTCAACGAAAATTGCAAAGCTAACTCCGTTAATCTTTTCATAAACATTAGTTTTTTTTCTCGCTTGCTCCACATTATCTTGGTTGCTCCACATCTCCGCACTAGTGTCTACCAAATAAACTATTTTTCCTTCTTCAATAATCTTGACTTGCGAGCCATTACTTTTCTTGGGGACTTTAATCTGAAAGCCTAAATCATAATTAATATACAAGTTCCAAATCTCATCCAATGATTTAATTTTAGAACCGGTTTTCTTGGTGTTGGTTGATGGATTTTCACCACTGTTAAAAGATTCATCCTCTGCTTCAATCTGATCTCGATTAAAATTCTTTTTAGAAGTCTTGTTTACCAACAATTCAAGCTCTGTCTCGAGATCTTCTATTTTTTGTTCATATTCAGCTTGTAAATTTTTATCAAAATCTGATTTTTGAGCACTGAATTTAATCGATAAAAAAACCATTAAAACTATAAATAACCCCAAAACAACAATAATTGACATCAACAATTTAAAATTCATTTTGAAATTAAAATTTTTCATAAGATTTAAATTAATATAAAACCTTTACTTATTAATTTAGCAGAATTTTAAAGAGAAAACAAAATCAATTTAGTTTTTATTTATATAGTGAGAGGGAATGTTCGTTTCGATCAGGCGTTTTTTAGAAAAAAATCCTGTGTGATTAAAATTTTCTTTGAAAATTTGAAAAATCGGTTTACTGTTTTAAGGATCGGGTAGCGGTTCGTGGACACTATCAGTGGGATATATTAAAATTAGAGATAGTAATAGTAATAAAAATGTAAAATTTTTATGTATAAATTTGAAAAAAAACCTTTTAATGCAACTGATGAAATTGATAATTCAGCTTTAAAAAAGCAACAACGCTATGAGAAAATCGCAGACCTAGAAGCAACAGAAGGATTTCATAGACTTTCAAATAGGCAGCAAAAAATGATAAAATTATCTCTATATATGCAAGAAAGATTTGAAAGATTACCCTATTTAGATAATAGCTTTTATGCTTGTTATTGTCATAAAGCAGTAGACGCTATTGAGACTGAAAAAATTGAAGAAGGGGATGTTTTCCCTGAAGATTTTTATGAGGCATCATATAAAAAAATTAGTAGTTTAGATGATGCAGAAAATCATATTTTGAGTATTGAATTTCCTGTTGTTGTACATATTGCTCGTGGTCCAGGTCCTGTAGAAGGATCTATAAATAAAGGTAGAGACCATTCATTTATAGTTTTTGGTAAAAATTCCTCTGGAGATATTATTGTATGGGAAAAAGAAGGAACAAGATATCCTTTTAGAGTAACTACATTAAAAGAAGTTTATAAAGATTATACTGCTAATTATTTTTGGGGAGTAAGGGAGCTAAAAGATCGAACGAGTAAGTAATAAAATGTTTTTTGAAAAAAATGATTTTTAAAATTTGTTTTAAATAAGACAAAAACCGCAGGGGTTCGTGGACACTATTGGAACTGAGAAATTATTTTGCTAATTGAGATTTATTTTGTAACTTGAAAATATTTGAAATCCATATAAGGAAACTTAAACTTGATAAGATAAGAGTTATAAAAGAAATAATATTAAAAATATTCAATATTATGATAGAAGGAGATATGCTTACTATTTCTTTATAAAAAGAAAATTTTTCTTCTGTTAATATTTTATAGTTAAAATTTATGAAATTGGATATTGAATTATATGATAAATAAATAATTAAGATAAATATTAATACTTTAAAAATATTCATAAATAATCTTTTTCTTTGGGGTAAAAAGTCTAAAATATTTATTTTTTTATTCTTTATAAGGAAAAAATATACAAAAAAGAAGAAAAAAGAATATAACAAAAAAATAGGTAAGAGAAATATAAAGAAAGTCATTACTCCATTAATATGAATATCCGATCCAATATAATTCTGATTATAAAAGATACTCAACCATATTTGATCGCTAGCACATAAAGAGAATATTAATATAAAATTTATAATAAAATATAATACAAAAAAGATGTGTTTATTTAATTTCATGTTTATTAATTAATTGTTATTAAATATAATAACGAATAAAATATGAAAATGTGGTTTTTTATTGTCTTTCAAATGAGGGGTTTAGTTTTAACTTTGAGAGAAGATGTGCTAAATTTTTTAAAATTAAGCTAAAAATACTTTGCAGGGGTGCAAGGATTCGAACCCTGGCTAACGGTTTTGGAGACCGTTGTGCTACCGCTGACACTACACCCCCTAAGGAATTTCTGAAAAAATTAAGGTGTACATATATTTTAGAAGTTTTTTTAAAAAAATTCAAACTTGACTAAAAATATTTAGTTTAGGAGCTTTGTTTTCATCAAGTTTCTTTTTGATTATAAATACTTTTCGATTTTTTCTATAACCTGACTTGGGACATAATCGGCTTTTAAGATCAGCTCTTCGGCTCCGGCTTCCTTAGCCTCCTCGATTAGATTTTTCTTTTTGAAGTTGGTCAAAAAAAGCACCTTGATGTTTTTTGTCTTGTCGTTGCTTTTTAGTTTTTTTAAAACATCCATTCCATAATCTTCTCCTAAAAGCATATCCAGTAAAATCAAATCAGGCTGCTCTTGTTTGGCTAATTCTAAGGCTTCACTTTCGTTTTTTGCGTTTAAAATTTCAAGGCCTTTTAATTCAGCCTCCAAGACATACATCTCAATTTGATCTGGATCGTCTTCGACAAGCAAAATTTTTTTGCCTTCCAGATTCATTATTTAAATTAATTTTTAACTAAATGATAATTTTTCAAAACAGGAAATTTGGATGTGAAAATTTTCTTGATTATTTTTTAAGCTTTGGGTAAATGAATAGCAAAAGTAGTCCCCTTATTGACCTGGGTTTTTTCAATGTAAATTTTGCCGTTTTTGTGAGCCTCCACAATTTTTTTGGCAATAAACAAACCCAATCCGGAACCGTCGGTGTAAACTTTGGTGGCGTTTTTGGCTCTAACGAATTTATCGAATAATTGAGGGATGTTTTTGGAGGGAATCCCGATCCCGGTGTCCGCAATTCTTAAGATTATTTCCTCTTTTTTATCCTCGATCTTTATTGTGATTTTTCCTTGGGCCGGAGTGTACTGAATAGAGTTGTTTATCAGATTTAAAATCGCTTGCTCCAAATAACGCTCATTGCCTAAGATTAAAATTTTATTTTTAGGGGGTTTAAAATTAAGCTTTAAATTATTTTTTTCAATTTCCTCCTTTTTCGCTTCTATGATTTTATTAATCAGTTCGACAATATTTATTTTTTCAAATTCCAAATTGAATTCTTCTGTATCCATTTCAGCGGCGCTTAAAATATCGTGAATAATCACTGAAAGCTTGTGTGCTTTTTGGGAAATTCCTTTAAGAAATTTTTTTCTTTTATTATTCGGGACTTTTTCATTTAAGAGCATATCTGACATGCCTTTTATTACAGTTACCGGAGTTCTGAGCTGATGAGAAGCGATGTTTAAAAATTCCCCTCTCATAATTAGAAGTTTTTGCAGATGAATATTTTTTTCCTGCAGCTCCTTGGTCTGTTCATTTACTTTTCTTTTAAGGGTTTTATTAAAGTCTTTTATTTCGCGGTATAAAAGAATGTTTTCCAAAATTAAAGAGATCTGGGGCTGAAAGACTTCCAGAAATTCCAAATCTTCCCTACTGAAGCCGCCATTATTTTCTTTTTCTCCAATAATTATAATGCCTCTGAGTTTGTCTTTATGAAGCAGGGGGACAATCACTTTTGCCGAATGCTTGTCCATTTCTTGTTTAAGTTTTTTTTGCGACAAGCCCAGCTCGTCCCGTACAATGATTTCTTTTTTTTCTTTGGCTTTTTGGCAAATCTGACCATTTTCTTTAATTGGTTTATAATTTAAAGAACAGCTCTGGGAAATGCATTGACTTTTATTTTCCTTATCTTCTTCTATGACCAATACACTCATGTCTTCAACATTTAAAACATTCCTGATTTCTTCGGAAAGAATTTCGTATAACTCTTCTAATTTAACGATTTTGCTTAATTTGATTATTAAATCCTTGATGATTTTTTTTGGATTGTAACCTTTGAAGAAAAAGATATCACTGCTGTATTTTATTTTTTCAACAATTGGCAAAAAAACTGCTACAAAAACAATAGAAATTGGAATCCCAACCGTCATAGCTCTGGGGTCATAAATATTCCCCCAAAAATAAGTAACAAGAAAGGCAATCAAATGAAAAAATCCATAAGAAACCGCTCCCAAGATGACATAAATATAAACTCTACTCATCGCAAA
>WJJL01000063.1 GCA_014729725.1 Candidatus Moraniibacteriota bacterium
GGTTAGGTCGGAACCGGATTGACCTGAGGCGATATAATAATTGTCGGTTTCGATGAGGGAATAAAAATAATCACTACCCGAACCTCCCAAATTATTAATCTCATCCAAAACATATTGATCTTTTTTTAAACTCCCGCCATTGGAATCCACCTTTAAATTATATTCATCTTCGAGATTAAAGTTGTTTTTGTCACTAAAATCAATTTGGGTTTGGGAGGCTTTGGTAAAACCAAATAAGCCAAAGATTAGAAAAAAGCCAATTGAAATTGTCAGTTTGATTTTGGTTTTGATTTGCATGGTTTATATGTTTATTTTTTATTTAATATTTTAAAAATTCTTGTTTTGAATTAGATTTTGGTTTTTAAATTATTCCTTTTTAAAACATTTCCTGACTTAGAAAAAGATTATCACATTTTACCGCCATTTCAAAATTTTGGATTATTGTTTTTAGGCGCCCTTTTCAAAATCGTTATCATAAGTTAAATTATAAAAAACTGGGACTTGCGTATTTAAGAAAATTTTTTACTCGCCAAAGGAGGGTGTTCACAAAAAAACCGACTATTTTCTTTAATTTAGTAAACGCCCAAGTCCTAAAAATAAAACGGAGGCGTGGCAGAGTGGTCGAATGCACCGGTCTTGAAAACCGGAGCGCCCGAAAGGGCGCCAGGGGTTCGAATCCCTTCGCCTCCGCAGCTGTGCAAGATAAATAGAGGAATAATGGAGGAAAAAATATAAATTTAAACTTATCAACCCTGCTCATATAGAAGTTTCCTTGATTTAGGAAATTAAGGAAATTTATTTTTAAATTTTCAAAAAATAATTTTGAAAAAAGAAAAAAATTCTCTTAACTCCCAGATTAACTGTTTAAAAGGAGTGGGATTCAAATATTACAACTTATTATTTTCTTTGGGAATAGAAACCATTCGGGATTTATTGTTTTATTTTCCTTTTAGATGGGATAATTTTTCCAATGTAAAAAAAATTGCTCAAATCAAACCTAATGAAAAAATAACGATTTTAGGACAGATTGTTGAAATAAAAAATATCCGAAGCTTTTATAAAAAACTGACCATCACCGAAGCTTTGGTGAAAGACGAAACCGGCAATTTGAAAGTGGTTTGGTTTAATCAGCCCTTTTTAACTCAAAATTTAATTAAGGGAGCCAAATACAGATTAAATGGAAAAATCAAATATTCCAAAAATCAGCTTATTCTGCAATCCCCTTCTTATGAAAAAGCAAAGTCTTTTCAGGCAAAAAATTCCGACTTTGATCAATTAATCCCGATTTATTCCATAACAAAAGGTTTGACTCCCAAAATGTTAAGATACCTTATCAGGCAGGCTTTGGAATATATCGATCAGTTAAACGAATATCTGCCCAAAGAAATTATTAAAAACCAAAAGCTGATTTCAAATGTTGAGGCCATAAAAAATATTCATTTTCCCCAAAATTTTGAAATGCTAAAAAAAGCCAAAAAAAGACTGGTGTTTGATGAGCTTTTTATTTTCCAGTTAAATTATCAATTAAAAAAATACAGTTTTAGAAAAAATAAATCTCCCAAAATCAGCAAAAAAATTCCCTATATAAAAAAAATCCTTAAAAACCTGCCTTTTTCCTTAACCAACGATCAAAAAATAGCCATTTGGGAAATTATTAACGATTTGGAAAAAAATTCTCCAATGAACCGGCTGCTGGAAGGAGATGTGGGATCCGGAAAAACAATTGTGGCCACTATCTGCGCTTTGAATACGGCTCAAAATAACTATCAAAGCGTGTTGATGGCTCCAACGGAAATTCTGGCCAAACAACATTTTGAACAAGTTACAAAACTCGCTAAAAAACATCAATCCGCCTGCGCAATTTTAACTAGGTCTCTAACCAAAATTTTAAATTCCAAAACAGGGAAAATTGAAAAAATTAAAAAAGATCAATTAAAAAAACTTATAAAAAAAGGAGGAATCAAAATTATTGTGGGCACCCATTCGATAATCCAAAAAGATGTTGAGTTTAAAAATTTGGCTTTAAATATTATCGATGAACAACACAGATTTGGGGTGATGCAACGATCTTTTTTGACTCAAAAAAGCCAAGGGAACCAAAAATCCACTCCTCACCTGTTATCCATGACCGCCACCCCCATTCCGCGTACGCTTTCGCTGACTATTTTCGGTGACCTGGATATCTCTATTATCAATCAGCTCCCAAAAGGAAGAAAAAAGATTATTACAAAAATCATCCCTCCTGATAAAAGAACCGACGCTTACGAATTTATAAGAAATCAAATAGAAAAAGGCAGGCAAGTTTTTGTAATTTGTCCCTTAATCGAAGAATCGGAAGTTCTAAACACTAAAGCCGCTGAAAAAGAATACGAAAAATTAAACAAACAAATTTTTCCGGATTTAAAAATCGGCCTTTTGCATGGAAAACTTAAACCTAAGGAAAAAGAAAAACTAATGCGAAATTTTTCTAAAAACAAAATCTCCATCTTGGTTTCCACATCAGTGGTAGAAGTTGGAGTCGATGTTCCCAATGCTTCTATTATGATGATTGAAGGGGCCGAGCGTTTTGGTTTATCCCAGCTTCATCAATTCAGAGGCAGAGTCGGTAGAGGAAAATATCAATCTTATTGTTTTTTATTTACCGAATCTCCCTCCTCTAAGACGGCTCAAAGATTAAAGTATCTGGAAAAAACCCAAAACGGTTTTAAGCTGGCTCAAAAAGATCTTGATTTAAGAGGACCCGGAGAGTTTTTGGGCCATAAGCAATCCGGATTTTCCTTTTTCGCAATTGCTTCGTTAAAAGATATTAATTTAATAAAAGCCTCCAGACAGGAAGCTCAAAATCTGGTTGAAAAAGATCCGGATTTAAAAACCTGTCCGATTTTAAAAAAGAAAATGGAAAAATTTAAAGATGTTCATTTTGAATAAACGGTTTTTTTAAGAACCCTGGCCTTAAAAGCAATCAGCAAAAAAATCACCATCAAAATTAAAAAAGCGATAATTTTTAAATCAGTCTGCAAAGTCAAAGCCGCCAAACCAAAAGACAAACTTAAAAAATAAAATAAATAATTCAGTTTTTTTTGACTCATTCCCTGATCCAAAAGCCTGTAATGTAAATGCCTGCGATCTTTTCCCTGCCAGGGAAGCCGGCCTTTAAACATTCTTTCAACACTTACGAAAACAAAATCCAAAATAGGAATTCCAAGAATTAAAGCGGCTGTTGCCACCTTTCCACCACTGTAAACCGAAATAAGGGCCAGCATCATAGCGATAAAATAACTTCCCACACTTCCCAGATAAATTTTTGCGCCAAAAAAATTTAAAAACCAAAATCCCAAAATAGCTCCGGCAATTATAAGAGCGATCATAGCTGTTTGGGGTTGATTTACTATTGGGGTTAAACTCAAAAAAAACAAAAAAATCATGGCGATAAAACCAAGTCCTCCGGCCAATCCGTCAACCCCGTCAAACCAATTAAAGGAATTCAAAATTATTAAAAACCAAAAAAAACTTAGCAAATAATTTAAAACAGGCCCAAAATGAACCATCCCCCAGATAGGTAGATTCACATGATTAATTGTGTCTTTTACGCCTAAAAAAATTATTATAGCTATGAATTGATAAAAAAACTGAAAAAAAGCGCTGGTTTTTTTCTTATCATCCACCAGACCCCCGATAATTATTACCAAAGAAGCTACAACAATACTCCCGTAGTCTTTAAAGAGAATTGGGAATTTTTTATCAAATAAAAAATAAATAACGCTAATTCCGAGTAAAGAACAAAAAGCAACTGCTAATCCTCCAAATCTTTTTAAAAAATATTCAGGCAAATAGGTTGATTTTTCCTTAAGTTTTACCAGAAAAAAATTCAATAAAAAAGATAAAATAAAAACGCTTATAAAAAAAATAAAATAGATCATAGCCAAAAAATGTAGAAATTAAAATAAATCATCCGCCTATCCGACAAAAACCACTTCTTCCTCCAATTTGATACCAAACTCATCTCTGACTCTGGCTTTTGCAAAACTAATCAATTGAATCACTTCGCTGGAAGCGGCGTTGCCCAGGTTATAAATTACATTGCAATGCATCGGCGAAATTTGAGCGCGCCCAATTGTTCTACCTCTTAAGCCAACTTTTTCAATCAAATATCCGGCTGGAATAAAGTTTATGTCTTTAAGCTTTTTCCCCTGATCCTTTAATTTTTTTTCTGTATAATAATTTTTAATTAATTCTTTTAACTGTTTATTTTTCTTACCTTGAAAAATCGGCAGCTTTTCCAGTTTTTCAATAGGCAGGTTTTTAAAAATACTCCCAGCTGAAGGATGTTTATAGCAAGCCATTTTTTTTCTTAATTTGGAAATTTCCTTGACTTGTTTTTTTAGTTTTTGGGGACTGTCTTTTTCCAGTTTTAACCTTACCCGCAATATTAAAAAATTTTTATTATCTGAAAAAAAACTTTTCCTATAACTAAATTGACAATCTTTATTATTCAAGGAGCCGAAATTACCATCTTGAAAATCCAAATACAAAACCTCCTGAACATATCGTCCGATATCTGTTCCAAAAGCCCCGGCATTACCCCTTATCGCTCCGGCTAAAGTACCGGGAATGCCGGTTAATTTTTCCAAACCTTTATAGCCCTCTTTAATGGATTTTTGAACCAGCTTGGAAAGCTCAACTCCTGCTTCCACATCAAAAACATTATCATTTTGATCCAATTGATCAGCTTCGAATTTTAAAACCCAGCCGTTAAATCCGGCGCTGCTGAACAAAACATTGCTTCCCCCTCCTAAAAAAACCACCGGGAGTTTGGTTTCCTTAATTTCATTAAAAAGCTCGTCAATTTGCTCTAAATTGTTAATGTTTACAAAATACTTAACTTTGCCTCCAATCTTAAAAGTGGTAAATGGCGCAATCGAATAATTTTCTTTAATATAATACATTTTGTTTTTAAAAAATAATATCTTATAAAGAATTTTGTCCTTAAAACAAAACCGGCAAGACTGAAATTTTATTTTCAAATATCATTTTTTTGCTCCAAAATCTCTGAATGAACCTTCCAAATATCGCCCGCTCCCATAGAAATAAAAATCGCATCTTGGTAAAGCTTCTTTTTTAAATCAACCCCCAAAGCTTTAATATCAGGTAAATAAAAAGCTTTATTGGTGGCCGCTTGATTGATTAATTTTACCAAATCTTTTGAATGAACCGAATCTTTTTGCTTTTTTTCCCGCGCCGAACTGTAAATATCTATTACATAAACTTTATCGGCCATAGCAAGGCTTTGAGCAAATTCTTTTAAAAACTTTTTGGTTCTGGAAAATGTATGAGGATGAAATCCTATTATGATTTTTTTATCGGGAAATCTTTCTCTTGCTCCCCGGATTGTAACCTCTATCTCCTTGGGATGGTGCGCGTAATCATCAAATAATAAAGCCCCCTTAAACTCCCCCATCTTTTGAAATCTTCTTTGGCTGGAAAAAAAATCTTCCAAAACTTTACTTGATTTTTTTTCGCTTATTCCCAGCTTTTTGGCCATAGCAATGGAAGCAAGAGCGTTTAAGGCATTGTGAATCCCGGATAATTTTAAATTCAATTTAAATTGTTTGCCTTCAATATTTTGAAATTTAATCTCTTGCAAATTGTCTTTAGTAAAACTTCTGCTTAAAATAAAATAATCGGCTTTTTTGTTTTTAGACGAAATTGTAATTTTAACGCATTTAATTGACTTATCCTGAGCCATCTTTTGAGAGGTTTGATCGTCTAAATTATAAACTAAAAAATTTTCAGGCTTTAGTTTTTTTAAAAAATCAAAAAAAACCTTTTCATATTGTTTTTTGGTTTTAAAATAATCCGGGTGATCATAATCAACATTCGTCAAAATAACGGCTCCGGGGAAAAGATATTTAAGCTTATTTTGATATTCGTCAGCTTCTATGACAAAATATTTCCCCTCCCCGGTCAAAGCGCTGGAATTCCAGTTTTTCACTTTACTTCCAATTATAGCCAACGGGTCCTTATTGTTTTTTAATAAAATATGGGCCAGCATAGCCGAAGTGGTTGTTTTACCATGGGTGCCGCAAACCGCAATCCCGAATTTCTGATTAAAAAAAATCGAAACCGCTTGGGGATAGCTTAATTGAGGAATTTTTTTGATTTTAGCCTGTCTTAATTCACAATTATCCGTTTTGTAAGCGGTAGAGTAAATTATTAAATCAATATCATTTTTAATGTGATTTTTATCAAATTCTTCAAAATATTTTATACCCGCTGTTTGTAAAACTTCATCAGTATAAAAAGTATCGTTGCAGTCGGATCCGGTAACTTCATAGCCTTTTTGAACCAATAATTCGGCCAAAGCAGTCATAGCGGAACCTTTTATACCGATTAAATGAATCTTGTTTACTTTTTTAAAATCTAATTTTTCTTTCATTTATTTTAAAAAAGATGTTTATTGCGCCAGACAAAACCATAATTAGAGCGCCGTCTAATAAGACGATGCCGCAAAAATTCAAAACTTTGAGGAAAACGAAAAATTCCTAAAACAAATAAAATTACTCAATATTGTCCAAATTAAAAACATCCGATCTGGCTTCCACTTCCACCGAGGTTATGTTCCCCTCAAACTGGTTAGGCCAAAAAAATCTAAAATCCCGAACTCCGCCGGGTTTGACATGATTTATGTCACCCCGGTTGGAAGCGATTATCCTGCCATTCCTGTCTTTTACGACGGCCATTATATCGATCTTGGAAAATAAATAACTGCTTCTGTTGGCGACTTGAAAATTCAGTTCAAAGAAAACGGTTGATTGAGTGGGGAAATTATAGTCTTTATTTAAAATTTCCAATTTGGGTTTTTCTATTCCTTTAAATTCATGCGGTTCTTTATTTTGAATGTTTATGATAACTTCGTTAGGCTCTTTTGGGCAAGCTATGTTGGGGTTTACAATATAATGCTGCTGATCCGGTAAAATATAGGTTTCCCCTTGAGAAGAACAGACCTCTTGTTTGTCTTTATATAATTTTATTTCATAAATGATATTATTGAAGCCAAATTTTGAATTTGGATTGGACATTTTTGCCACCACATCGTATTTTCCTTGTTCTATTGGTATGATTTCAGTTTCCAGAATCTCCAGTTCCTTAAATTCCGGAAATTTCAGGCATTCTCTTTGACAAGGACCTCCGCAATCAACACCCTCTTCTCCTTGATTTTGTTTTTGATCAAAACAGCTGGGTTTGAAAAAAATCCAGTAAATAAAAGTTAAAAAACTTATCGTAATTAATATATAAGTGATAATAATCAAAATTTGTTTTGTTTTTCTATTCATTTTTTAGCTCCTTAATTTCAAAAAAAGCTCATAGTCCTGGCGATGGCCTACTCTTGCCCGCCTAAATTTACTTTTACCTACAATCAGAATAATCCACTTAGAAAAATTTTATTAAAAATTTATCAAGTAAGGGAATAAACTTCTAAAGTAAACTTAGGCGGGCTACCATCGGCGCTGGTAAGCTTAACTTCTGAGTTCGGAATGGGATCAGGTGTGACCTTACCGCTTGAATCACCAGGACTATGAGCTTTTTATATATGATTTTCTATGCTTCTTTTACTTAAAAAGCTAGACCGATTTTAAATTAAGAAACATACAAAAAAATTATCCCAACAAAAATCACTAAAACAAAAATTAAACTTACAAGCTTTAAAGCGTCTGCTAATTTTTTTAAATGTTTCTTCATAAAAAATATAATTAATTATTATTGTTATGTCAAATAAAACTAAGTTCTTTTTTGCTTCCAAAATACCAGCAGCGGGCTGGCCAGAAATATTGAAGAATAGGTTCCGCTGATTATACCGATTATGAGCGCCAAAACAAAATAAAAAGTGGAGTATCCTCCCAATATCAGAATACAAAACAAAACCAGCAAAGTGGTAACGGAAGTATTGATAGATCTTACCAAAATTTCATTTACGCTTTTGTTTACCAGATTGGGAAAATCTTGACTCCCCTCTTTTAAAACATTTTCCCTAATTCTGTCAAAAACAATGATCGTATCATTAACAGAATATCCCAAAATAGTCAAAAGAGCGGCGATAAAAAAGATATCGATTTCCACCCCTTTAAAATTTCCCAAAACCGAAAAAAGTCCAAGGGTTATCAAAATATCATGAATAAGGGCGATAATGGCTACTATTCCATAACGAAAGGATTCATATTTGCTTAAATCCGAAGAAACTTTTTTAAAAGCCCAGGCCACATATAAAATTATAGCAATTAACACAAAAATAACCGCGTTTTTTGATTTTTCTCTTAATTCTTTTCCTATTGAAGGTCCAATAGAGTCGAATTTGATTTCCTCCACCAGTTCCCCTCCTTGTCCTTGATTGTTGTTTAATTCAGCGGCTTTTTTTCTTATAAGCTCCAAAACTTTTTGATGAGTGACCTCGTCAATAGAGTTTAACTTTATGATTTTTTGATTTTCACTAATCGGTTGAATACTTAGAGAAGTTATTTTTTCCTCCATCAACTCTTTATCTTCCTGTTTTTGAGGATCATAAATAGCCTCCTTTATCTGTTCTTTATTTAAAGAAATTTGATTGAATTTTAATCTTATCAGGGAGCCTCCCTTAAAATCGATCCCCAAATTCAATCCCCAAACCAATAAAGAAGCAACGCTTAAACAAACCAAAATTATGGAAATCGTAAACCAAATTTTTTTTCTGGAAATTATCTGCATTATTTTTAACTTATACCTAAATTCACTTTAAAAGCAATTATATCCCCCCCGGTTACTCAAAGATAATACGGCTACTGAAAATAAAACAACAAATTTAGAGGTTCTTCTTTTAAAATTCAACTCTAACAGAATTTAATAAAATTTCCAAATAAAGCAAACTTAAAGGAAATGGCAAAACAAATAATTGGAGCTATTTTATAATTTATTTTAATTGGAAAATTAATTTTTTATCCCACTGTTTAAATTTATAATTCCGGTTTTAAATTGCTCGTCTTGAATAAACTCTTCTTCCAGGCGCTCATGTAAAATTTGAATTTTTTGATCAACTATACTTTTAGCGCTTTCCAATTCATCTTGTTTTAATTCATTTATTAAATTCTGCAAATCCTCATCATTGGGATTTTGTCTTAAGATTATTTCAAAATGTTCAATAGCTTCATCCGGATTTTCTTCGTAAACATAACAGGCTCCCAAAATAAATCTAGCATCCAGGTAATCGTCCCATTTATCTAAAATCGATTGCAGGTAATCGGCGGCAATTCCAAATTTTCTGTCCTTATAATACATTAAACTCAAAGCCAGTTTTAAGCGATAATCGTCTTGATAAATATTTACATTTTCCTTCATTGTTTCAATTGCCTTAACAATCTGGCCTTCGGTTTCATAAACTGAAGTTAGCATCAATCTGGTTACTTTACTCTTGGGGTTAATTTCCAAAGCTTTTTGTAAATTTTCCTTGGCTTTGTTTAAATTTTCTTTAGCCGAAGAAGGGACTTCCTCAACAGTTCCGAAATTTTTTTCTCCGATTTCGAACAGCTCCCTGTCATACTTTGCCCAATAAAGTTTAGCGATTTGATTGTAAATAAAAGCGTCATTTGAATTTAACTCTTTAGCTTTTTTATAATTTTCCAATGCCTTATCTTCAACACCGCTTTTTAAGCCGATAATATTTTGATTTAAGTTAGCCAATTTAAGATAATTGGTGAAATCTTTGGGTCTTTTTTGAATGGCCAATTTTAAATTTTGTATCGCCTTATCTATGTTTTCGTTTATATATTTTTTTTCCTCATCTGTGAAATAAACTTTATCCTGTTGAATTTCTTGTTTGGCTAAAAGCCAATAAATCTCAGATAAAAGAGCATGAACATTATCGCTTTGCTTTTGAAATTCTGCGGATTTTTGAGCATATCGTAGAGCCTCTTTCAGATGATGCTGATCAAATTTTTCATTTTCAATTATATAAAAAGCTTTTTGATAATAATAAGCGCCCGTATATTTTTTAGCGAATTTTAAGATAACAAAAACCGAAAAACTTAAAAACACTATTAACAAAAATAATGATAACACTCGAAAAATAATTATTCTTTTTTCCCGATTTTTTTCTTTAATGAAACCGGAAGAATCCTTCATTAAAGCCAACAACAAAGCTGCAAAAAACCACCATAAAAATAAAACACTTACGGAAAAAGTATAAAAAAACAAAACAATGGAAAGGAAAACCCAGACATTATAAATCGGATCATAAATCTTTAATCTATCTTTTAAGGCAATATTTAAAAATTTATAGCCAAAGAAAAATATTATAATTAGATAGCTTACACCCAAAAGAGCCCCTCCGGTGGAAACAAGAGTTAAAAAATAACTTTTACTTTCCATAGCGGTGCCCCTGAAGGATTCATTAATCGGGTCTTTATATTGAGCGTAAAAATAATCATAATTTCCAATCCCGACTCCGATCCAGGGGCTTTGTTTAACAGCTCCTACCAAAACCCTGATAGTAGAGTTCCAAGAAGGCAAAATATTGTTTGTGTTAGTGGGTAAATCTTTAAACGGAATAAAAGATTTTCCCTGAAATACAAAAAAGGCGATAATGGAAATTAAAATTATGGTAATGGGAAGGGAGAGCGGTTTTATATTTCTACCCTTTTCCTTTATTAATCTTTTAAAGGTCAGAAAGGTTAAAGTAAAAAACAAAATTAACCACAAAAAATTAAAATTGACAATAGAAACCATGATAAAAGACATTATCATGCCAAATAAGGAAAGCGCTCTGATCGAAAGATCTTGATTTTTTTCAATAAACAACCCTAAAGCTAAAACAAACAAAGCGCAGAAAAAAATAGCCAGATCAAAAATGGTTCCAATGGGGTTAAATAATTTTTCATAAGCACCGATAAACTTAATTAAACCAAGAATTTGTAAAATGCTTATAAAAAATACAAACAAAGAAGAAATCAAAAGATTTAAAAGCAAAAACAAAATCGAGGATTTTTCTTTAAAATTATTGGAAATTAAATAAAAAAAAGTAATAAAGCAGCCCAGAGCCAAAAGAGAAATACCCTCCCCTCCTTCAAACCCCCAGATACCGTAAGGAGGATAAATGGAAAAAATTATAGAAATGATATAAAAAAGCAAAAACAGTAAAATCGGAATGGAAAAAAACGGTTTTTTAATTTTCAACTCGGCTTGAACAAATCCCTTGATTAAGCAAGCCAAAGTACCAATAAACAAAAACACAATAAAGATTAATAATTTATTTAACTCCAAGGGGCTGTAGGTAATAGGGATAAAAAATAAAGGAATAAAAAAAACGCTTAAATGAACACAGACATGGATTATCAAGGTTAAAAAATTAATTAAAGATTGGCGATCTCTTTTTTTTGCCTGGACGCTTTTTTTCTGACTGTTGAAAATTTTAGCCTTGAAATTGACAAAACCGCTCCCAAAAGAACTCTTTAGATTTCGCAGGATCTCTAAAAATCCGGTAAATTTTTTGCCTTTTGATTTTGGTGAACTTTTAGAGATTTTTCCAGATTTTCTAGCGACCGCTTTGGCTTTAAAACTGGTTTTAACCTTAGCTTTGGCCGGTCTTTTTTTAACTTGTTTTTTCTTGGCTGATCTGGGGTTTTGGCTTGAAGTTTTTTTCTTTGGCATTTATTTTTCTTTATGTTTTGGTTTAGTAAACAATTTTTTAAAAAATGTCGGAGTACTGGGATTTGAACCCAGGATCTCCTGCTCCCAAAGCAGGCGCGTTAAGCCGCTACGCTATACTCCGAAAATTTCCCCGGTTTAAATTGAAACTCAAAAAATAAAGCAAATCTTGCAGTTTTTAAGTTTTTTGAGCTCCCCTTAAAAAGCGGCTAAACAAAATCAATACTAAAAAAATTATAGTATTTTTTTTAACAAAACTCAAGAAAACCGTTAAAAAGGTGTGGGAGGCTTAAGATAGTAGTTTTTGGAATTGGGTTTCATTTAAAATTTCAATTCCTAATTCCTGGGCTTTTTTTAATTTTGAGCCTGGATTTTCGCCAACGACCAGGTAGTCGATTTTTTTACTTACCGAAGAACTAATCTTTCCGCCATTTTTGATTATTAATTTTTTGACTTGGTCTCTGGTAAAATTTTCTAAAGAGCCGGTTAAAACAAAAGTTTTTTGCTCTAACTTTTGCTCCAAAGAGCTGATGATTTCATCAAAATAAATTTTTATTTGAGCTTTATCCAGTTTGTCAAATAATTTTTTATTTTTTTTGTTGAAAAAATACCGCCTGATACTTTTGGAAATTTTTGAACCAAACCCTTCTATTTCCTGAATCCGTTCTTTAGAAAAATCATTAACAGTTTTTAAAAGCCGGTTTGGGGAAAAATATCTTTTTTTACTCAAGTTACTATTGGAATAAAGAAATTCAGAAAAATCCAAACAAGCCTGCTCTCCCAAATGATCGATTCCAAGAGCGAATAGAAATTTGCTTAAAGGTTGGGATTTGCTTTGCTGGATAGAATCGATAATATTTTTAGATTTTTTTTTGTCAAATAAATCCAAGGGCTCCAAGTCTCCGGTTTCCAAATTAAAAATATCGGCGCTGTCTTTAATTAAATCTTCTTTCATAAACTGCTCAATGGTTTTTTTACCAAGACCTTCGATGTTAAATCCTTTTTTGGAGACAAAATGAATGATTTTTTGCTTTTGAATTAAAAAACAATCGGGATTTTGACAATAATAAGCCACCTGAGCCCGGCCTTTTTCATCTCTTTTTCTGATAATTTTAGAATCGCATTTAGGACATTTTTCAGGCATCTTAAATTTTTTCTCCCGCCCTGTGCGTAAATTTTTTATCACTTCCACCACTTCCGGAATAATATCTCCGGCTTTTTGAATCACTACAGTATCGCCGATTCTTACATCCAATCTTTGGATTTCATCCACATTATGTAAGGTCGCCCGTGAGACCCTGGATCCGGCCACTTCAACCGGCTTCAAAACAGCCACCGGAGTCAAAACACCGGTTCTTCCAATTTGTAAAGTGATTTCTTTAATTTGCGTGGTCGTTTTTTGAGCGGGAAATTTATAAGCAACGCTGAATCTGGGAGCTTTACCGGTGTACCCCAAAACAGTCTGATATTTTTTTTGATTAACTTTAATTACTAGCCCGTCGATTTCATAAACCGCTTTTTCTCTTTCATTAACCGATTTTTGATAAAAATCTTGAATCAAAAGCAAAGCCGGAGAAAATTTTTCAATTTTCAAGCCTTTGTTTTTTAACTGAAAAGTTGTTTTTTTATCAATTTTGTCTTTATTGGAAAAAGTTTGATTTTGATTATTGACTTTAAAACCCAGGTCTTTCAATAATTTGATTTCTTTTTTTTGACTCTTGGGATTGATTTTTTCATCACCGGAATGAAGATCATAAACAAAGCTGTCCAGATTTCTTTTAGCCGCGATTTTAGGATTCAGCTGACGAATACTTCCGGCTGCCGCATTTCTGGGATTGGCAAACTCGCTTTGATCATTTTTCTTTCTCTTTTGATTAATTCTTTTAAGCTCCTTTTTGGAAAGCCAACATTCGCCTTCTGCGGAAATATTAACGGATTTGGAAAGTTTTAAAGGAATGCTTTGAACGGTTTTTATATTCTGGGTAACATCCTCCCCCACCTTGCCGTCGCCACGGGTAGCGCCGGAAACCAGAATTCCGTTTTCGTAAGTTAAAACAATATGCAACCCGTCAATTTTTAATTCCACAAAATATTCAAAATCCTTTTTTTTAAAATTAGGAATTTGTTTTTTAAGAATGCGAAAGTTTTTATCCTCCCAATCCTGAAGTTCTTGCAAATTAAAAACATCATCCAAGCTCCATTGTCTGAATTTATGAGTAATTTTTTCAAATTTTTCCAAAGGCTTACCGCCAATTCGCTGAGTCGGAGAAAAAGCGGTTTTAAACTCGGGAAATCTTTCCTCCAAATCCATTAATTCATAACGCAGACTGGTGTAAACCTCATCCGTAATTTGCGGATCATCCAAAACATGATAGCGATATCTGTGCCTATCAATTTCTTTTCGAAGTTTTTGGATTCTTTTTTTAGCCTGGTTTTTATTCATTGAAAATTTTTATCTAAATTAGCTAAAAATTTAATAATTACGGGCAAAACAAAAACAATTGGGGTTAGTCATTAATTTCATAAACCCGTTTATTGATTTAATAACAAACTTCTTAAATATTGACCATTAAAATCCTCTTCGTTTATTTGGTAAAACTCATTGTCACTCCCGGAACTTCTTTTGGCTGAATCTTTGCTTACAACTTCTAAGCTGATATTTTGTTCATTTTTTTGAAAATAAACATCTTTTATTATTGGGCCTATAGTTAAGCTAATTTTAATTTTACCAGTGGTATAAAAACCAACTTCCAAAGCGCCACTCCCATAATAATCAGAATCGGCTTTTAAGCCAAAGAAATAAGGAGCATCCTTATCAGGAAAATTAAGCTCTCTCCATTCAAGGTTTCCCAAAAGACCTTTTTCAGCTCTAAACCAATACAATATGTCGAAAATATTTCTAATCCTTTTCACTTTCCGATCTTTCTCATTTAAAACTTCTTTTTGGCAAGATTTAACATCATCGCACTCTTTTTTTAATTTTCGGAATATTTCTTTTTCTTTTTGAATAATTTTTTCAGCTTGCTTATCCAATTGTTTCCTTAAATTCTCTTTGTCTTTTTCGCCTAATTTGCTTTCAAAAAAAGGATCCTTGTTATTTTTAGCATCATAATTTCTTAATTGAATGAAGTCTTTTAATTCCCATCGACCGTCTTTTGTGTAAAGAGCTACTTCATTGAAAATTGCTTCCTCCCCCTGAATTACCGGTTCAATATAATAATACAAATCATAACCTTGACTTGGCAAATATTCATCTTTCTCATATCTGTTGATTATTTTGTTAATCATCCTATCACTTGCTCCTTGCTCCATCACGCGGGCCACTTTTTTAACCTCTTCCATATTCCTATTTTCCAGCAACATCCTGGAAAGTTTCTTTACATTTCCCCGATAATTAGAGATCCCCGACTCCTTCATTCTAGCTTCAAATTGCTTTAAAAAATTCCGCTGCCACTGATCCAGTTGTGAATAACCATTAGATTCTTCAATCCCGGCAAAAATTTTTTCTGGACTAGCTGCTGCGACTGTAGCGAATAGTCCTGATAAAAATAGTAAAAAATTTCTCCTGTTCATTTCGGGGTCATTGTTTTTCTCTTGTGGCTTTTGGATAGGATATCCTTTATTTTCTGGTTTAGACAATCTTTCCTTATCAGGCCTCATATGAATTTATTTTTCTTTTATAAATAATTTGGTAATTGGCTTCCCTTATTTAAAAAACTTTAAAAAAAATCACCCTTTTCGTTTATAAATTACCACTGAGTCACTTACATAGACTTTGGAAAAATTAAACGAATGCTCGAAAAAAAAGTTATCGTAGCCCTTAGCCAAAATTATATATTTAACCTCGGTTTTTTTATAACACTCAAGACCAGCGGAAGAATCCGGAGCAATCGCCATATAGAAAGGGCATGGATCCCTGTCACTGGTGGGATCTTCATATTTGTAATCAAAAGTCCTGGATAAACAATAATCATAACCGCGCAAAAAGAAAACTTTCAGCCAGCTATCCGCGGTTAGATTGGCGTGATCTTTTAAAATTACCGTGTTTTTATTGGTGCTTTTTTTAAGATACTCGGCCGCATGATAAGTTTGCACTGTTTGAGCAAACTGATTTTGATCTCTAAAATAAACCATCGAATCGGAAAATCCGTTTAAACAAAGAGAAGTCAGTAAAACCAAAGCCACCAGTTTAAACATTTTTTGATTCAATCTTTTTTTAAAATCCAGTAATAATTTAATTAAAAAATAACCGCAGATTATACAAAAAGGCTGGATTAGGTAATTTACCACCCTTCTACTGGGGAGATCGATTTTTAAAAGATTGGGCCAAAAAGATAAAATCAAAAGAATCAAAATCCAGCCTAAAATTATGGCCACTGTTAATGAATTAAAATTTTCTTTTACTTGAATTACCCTGTTTTTGGTGGCTTGACTTAATTTGGAAAAATTTTTCATTCCCTGTTTAACAAAAAAGAGTTTTTTAAAAGCAAAGAAAGCAAAACTTAACAGCCCCAAAACCCCTAAAACGGTCCTCCATTCGCCAACACTGGAAATAAAACTGTTTAAAGAAACACCCTGATGACTATCTTTAATGGGATCTTTTACTACGGTTTCCACCGCTTGTTCGCGAATATAATGCGGGGTATAAACAAAAATTAAAATCACAGCAAAAATCAAAAAAACCGCCAGACAAGCCGGTGAAAATAATAACTTTATCCATTTAACGAGGGTAGGCAAAGGCTTCAAACCTTTTGTTTGATTATCAAAGTAACTATCCAGAATCAACTGAATCAAAAATACAAAAATTAAAATAAAAGCCAAAAGCAGAGTTGATAAATGATGGATAAAAAACAGTCCAATACTTAAAAAAACAGCCAAAGCCAGCAAAAAAGAATTTCTTTTTTGATAGGACAAATAAAACAAAAGTAAAACCGAGGGAATAAAAAGATTACCAAAAACATTTCCCACCACCCCGCCGGAAGCAAATTTCATCATCGGCGCCGAAATTACATAAAGAAATCCGCAAAAAGCAAAAGCCACAATCGCTATATTTTGATTTTGAAATATTCTAAGCGCCAAATTATAAACAGCCAAAAAAGAAAGCATTATAATAAACATTGAAAAAATGACCGGAAAAGCGCTCATAACGCCAACTCCTGAAATAATGGAAATTATGGCAAAAGGAATGTGCTCTCCGATAATCACATCACTGGTTGTGTAATCGGGGATTTTTTGTTCTTCCGCCATAAGTTTCACCCAATACATATGATGGCCCAGATCCGTATTGTTGGGAACAATATCTTGAGCCAAAAATTTAGTGGAAATAAAAAGACAAGCAAAAACCAAAATAGATAAAATCAGAAACTGACGCCTTCTTAATGCCAAAGACTTTGGAATCCTGAAAGATTTTTTACTTTCAGCAGTTTCGTGCTTGCTTTTTTTAATACCGGGAAAAGTGGAGACGACCAGCGGTAAGGCGATAAGCAATAAAATTAAATTAATAAGATGAGAAGCGCTTAAAGAATAGTTTAGCTTGTCCAGTAAAAGCACTAAAAAATTTATTATAACAATACTTAAAGCGCAACTGAAAACCAGTAATTCGGTTTTTAAAAATTTAAACCTTGACCTGATTAAAAGATAAAGCAGGGAAAATCCCGGTAAAATAAAGACCAAAACTCCGGTGAAGAAAAATTTTAAATAATCTAAAATCATATTTTTTTCCTATTTTTTAAACTCTTTAAGATATTTTTTAGCGATAATCGGCCAGTCAAAATGACTTTTACTAAACAACCTGAATTTTTTTGCCAAATCCCTGCGTAAATCCCGATTTCTAATTAAAGCATTTAAAACCTCTCTATATTTAGCTTTATCTTTTGGTTTTAATAAAATACCGTTTTTTTTATGGTCTATAGCCTCCTTAATCCCTTCAATTCCCGACGCCACCACCACGGTCCTGCAAAGCGAAGCTTCAATCATGGTTATTCCAAAACCCTCCATATCCCCAGGTACTTTAATATTGGGTTGAACAAAAATTTGAGCGCCGTTAAATAAAATCTTTTTTTCTGCTTCAGTTACAAAACCCAAAAAATATACTCTTTTTCTTAATTTTTTCTTTTTGATGCTCTTTAAAATTTTCTCCTTTTCCACACCCTCGCCGGCAATTAAATAAATAGCCTTTTTATCAAGATCGGGTAAAACATTTTGGATAAACCAGTGGATCCCTTTTCTTTTACATAGCCTCCCTAGAGTTAAAATATAAACAAATTTTTGAGGGTCTTTTATGTCGAATCTTTTGCTTTTCTTTTTAATCAGTTTAATTACCTGCGATTTTTTAATACTTTTATCAAAATGTTCCCCGGCATAAACTCCGCAGGGAATAACTTTTATTTTTTCTTCTTTTATATCAAGATTTACGGCGGTTTCTTTGGTTTTTTGGCTTACCGCAATAATTTTATCCATAAAATTAAGCGCGTTTAAATTAACTTTTTTATAAAACAAATTTTTTTCGCCATAAGTGATATCCAATCCATGAATCGTACAAATGACTTTAATCTTTGGATGAAACATTTTAATTATATCCCCCAGAGGCGCTAAAACCGCATCGGATAAATGGATTACATCGTATTTTCTAGCCGAAAGCACCGCTTTTATCAAAGAGGAAACCATAAAAAAAGGAAGTGTTTTTTTTCCATACCTATTTACAATAGCGGTTACCTCAACTCCTTTTAATTTAGCCACCGAATTGATTAATCCGTAGCTTAGTTTCTCCATTCCCCCTATAACCGGGGGGTATGTTCTTGAAATAAAAAGAATTTTCATTGAATTATTTTTTTAATTCGTCAACTTTATACCATCTTTCCTCCACTTTATCGCCTTGTCCGAATTTTATTAAAACTTTTCTTTCCAAAATTTTTTTGTTAATAACTTCCCCGTTTTTACCACTGATTTTTATTTTCTCTCCAATTTCTGGAATATCTTTGGAAATTTTCTGATAATGTTCCAGTTCGTAAGCCAAACAACACATCAATCTCCCGCAACAACCGGAAATCCGCTCATTACCACGATGAGTGATTTGTTGAATTCTGGCCATATCGGTATTAATGCTTTTTTTGCAGGAATTGAAATTACCGCAGCAAAGAGGCCGGCCGCAGGAACCCAAATCTCCGGAAACTCTAACCTCATCCCTGGAGCCAATCTGCTCCAACCGAACCGCCTTTTTAAAAGTGTGGGAAAGATCCCTTACCAATTCTCTAAAGTCAATCCGGCTTTCGGCTGTAAAAGCCACTACAATTGAACTTTCATCCAGACTGAAATTTGCTCCCACAATTTTCATTTCCAATCCATAATCTTTAATTTTTTTTCTAACTTCCTTGAGAACTTCTTTTTCCTGATCCAAAAATTTTTCAGCTAATTCCAAATCCTCTTGGGAGGCTTTTCGGATTATTTTAAAGTAATCCGAATTATTTAATCTGTCTTGTGGTAACTCTTCCTGTCCGGAGATGCTTAACTCCGACTTTTTGCTTTTTTCTTTTTGAATTATCTTTTTTACCTTGCCTAAAAACTGACCAAAAGCGGTTTGAATCACATATTTCTGATCCTTCTTAACTTCAATATCGGTATTTATTAAGCGTTTATTTTTCCAGTTATATAAATCAATTTCAACTTGCATATTTAAAATATTATATTTTTAGTTAGCGCAACAACTGATTTTAAATTTTTCTTTAATCCAATTCATCAGGAGAGTAAACAAAATCCCTGTCGATTTTTTTATAATCAAAAAGCTCATCTTGCGAGAAAAAACGATCGATTTCCTCTTGCGGGTTTTCCTCGGGATCTGAAATATGCACCAAATTCGTCTGCAAGCTCATTGCCAAATCGCCGCGAATAGTACCCGCATCCGCTTCTCTTCCTTTGGTGGAACCGGCGATTAAACGAACAGCGCTAACTGCCTCCACTCCTTCCAAAACCATAACAATCACCGGAGAGCTTTGCATAAAAGTCCTAAGGTGCCTAAAAAAAGGTTTTTCCACATATTTTTTATAATGCTCCTCCACCTTTAAATCGTCAATGGACATCATCTTCATTCCTGCAATTTTAAGCCCCTTTCTTTCAAAACGAGAGATTATTTCACCTATTAAATTCCTCTGTAAGCCGTCGGGTTTAATTATTACCAAAGTTTGTTCCATAATAAAAATTTAAAAATTATTTACTCAAATTCTGGAGCTGATCAATTTCAATAATTAATGCCAATTAGAAAATTAAAGATATTATAAGATTTTTTTTAAAAAACTCTGTTAAAAGACCAAAGACCTGATTTGCTAAATCTAAAGCTTTCCTTTAGCTATCATATCAGCTACATCAATTTCAGCTTGATTTTTAGCTTGCCAGTCTTGTAAATCTTCATTTTGTCGATAATTTACAAATCTTTCTCTATAGGTATTGTTATATATTCTGGCATCTCTATAAGCCTCGCGCTTAATCTCCCCTTTGGTGCTGGCATCCAGTTCCTGGCCAGCTTCCAATTTGGACTTTTCCTGTTTTAATCTTTCCCGATATAAATCATAGGGTTTTGTATAAAATCCGCTCATAATGTAAATTAATTATTAATTATTAAATGGGAAGCCTGTTTAAATTTTACTAAAAATATTCAATATAATTTTGATCAAATTCAGCTTAGCATAGAAAATGAAATTTTAAAACAAATCAATTGAGTTTAAAATCAACTTTATCGCCAATCGCGCCCTTAAAATCTCCGGCGTTTAACTCTAAAACATAAAGTGCTTTTTGACCAGAAATATAATACGGGCAATTTTTGGTCTTACAAGGAGTTGCTCTTTGAAAATCAACCACCTTTTTGTTACTGGAAATCCAAATAATATCTAAGGGAATTAAGGTGTTTCTCATCCAAAAAGGATGCTTGTCTTGTTTATTGAAAACAAATAACATTCCCTGATTTGAGGGCAGGTTTTTTCTAAACATTAAGCCTCTTTGTCTTTTAATTGGATCAGTTGCAAGTTCTACTTTAAAAATTTGATCTTTTATTATAAGTTGTTGAAGTTTACGATCTTTATGAGTCAAACCGGTATTTTTATAAACCGGATCTTTTAAGTTAAAGTTTTTATCGTAATTTTCAACACAGCCGTTAATTGAAAAAAACAAACAAAAAATTAAACTAAATATTGAAAAATTTTTCATTTCTATATTTTAAAACTTTAATGCTTTTAGCACTTGTCCAAAAATCTTTTAAAAGCTAAATTTATTTTAGAACCGTTTATTTGGATTATCCAAAGCTTATATAACTAATACTAATTGTACAAATTAAGCGATCCCGTCCATAAACATATAATTAAAAACAGCTTTTATTAAATATAAATGAATCAAAAAAAATTTCCAATAATCCCTTCCATGGATATAAAAAACGGCCGGCTTTCCAGGATTTCTGCAAAGTTTTTAAACAATAATCCCAACAAACATCTAAATCCTTTCTTTTGGATCGAAAAATTTAATAAACTGGGAATTAACTATCTTCATCTGGTTGATTTGGATGCGGCGCTTAACAAAAAAACAAAAAACTTTCCTCTTGTTAAACAAATTATTAAATCGAGTCAATTAAAAATAGAAATAAGCGCCGGAATTAAAACTCGACAGGACATAGAAAAATATTTAGAGCTTAACCCCTGGCAAATAATTCTTTCAAGCGCCAGCGTATTTAATGAAAAATTTATTAAAAACACCCTTAAACAATTCAAAAGCAATCAAATAACCTTGAGCGTCGATTACAACCAAGGTTTTGCCGCCTCCAGAGGCAACATTAAAAAAAGCAAAATTAAAATTTCAACCCTAGCTGAAAAGTTAAGCCAATTGGATATAAAGCGTTATATTTTTACCGATGTGTCAAAAGACGGAAAACTTTCAGGCGCCAATTTAAAAGCGGCTCAAAAATTTAAAGAAACCGTAAGATCAAAAGTGCTAATTTCCGGAGGAGTTAAATCCAATAAAGAAATCCAAACTATCAAAAATTCAAGCCTTGACGGCTGCATTATTGGAAAAGCTATTTATGAAAACAAAATTGATTTGCAAAAAATATTATAAATTTTACATTCTAA
>WJJL01000064.1 GCA_014729725.1 Candidatus Moraniibacteriota bacterium
GAGGGGTAAAAAGCTCTTTACAAAATCAACAACTTGTACTATTTTAAGGAGTCATTGTCGGCCTTTTTATTAATTTTGAAAAAAGAATGAAAATTATAAATAAGAGATTAACTCTAAAAGAATTTGAAAAATATATTCATAATAAAAAATTCGGTTCTATCAAGCCTTCCTGGCTAGTAATTCATCACACCTGGAGACCCACTCAAGATCAGTGGCAAGGGGGAAAATCAATCCTGGGCATTAAAAACTATTATGAAAAAAAAGGTTGGAGAGCCGGCCCTCACTTATTTATTGCCAAAGACGGAATCTGGCTTTTTACCGATATGGATGAAGTGGGAATTCATGCGGGTAAGGGTAATGCCTTATGGAAAAATAAATATTCCAAAAGAATTTACGGCGGATATGTCAGAGGCTCCAGTTACGAACTGGTTGGTTATTCTGTCGGGATTGAGGTGGTGGGTAATTACGACAATCAAACCTGGAGCGGTAAAACTCTTACCAATACGGTGGGTTCCATCAATATTTTAAAAAATGTTCTTAATATCAATAACGATAAAATCAAATTTCATAGAGATTACTCCAATAAAAGTTGTCCGGGTTGGGCAATTACCAAAAAATGGTTGTTTAGTCAGCTTGATTCCTCTGAAAACATCGGATCTGCGATAAACGATTTAAAGGTTTATGATTTTTGGAAAAAAGCCGATCCTTTATTTGTCAGAGAAAGCTTTAATTTGAATCATCCTAATTTTGACGCTCAATATAAAATTAAAAACTTAAGCAACCGTATAATTAATATTGACCAACTGGCATTGGCTGTGCACGACAGTAGAAACCATTTTGTAAGCGACCTGGCCGATTATCGAACCAAAAAACCGCGTTTTTATAAAAATATCAGACTAAAACCCAAAGAATCACTGCATTTTGATTATTCCATCGCTTCTATCACCAAACCAGGTAAATATAAAGCGGTTGCCAAAGCCAAAATTAATAATCGCTGGTATCACTTAGAGGAGCTGGATTTTACAGTTCAAAAAAATAGATTTTCCGATAAGGAGTCTATGGAAAACCTAAAAATCATTTTGGATGCTGTAGAAAAAAAATTAAAAGAAAACTTTGGCTCTAAATTAACCAACACTGAAAAAGATAAAATCATCAAATGGATAGAATCTAAAAAATATTAAAAATTATTTTTGACTTTAGAAATCTGTGGAAAACAGTCAATAACTGAAATGGGTTCATTTGATAAACATCTTTAATTCCTGCCTTGTCCTTAAAATTAAAATAAAAATCTTTCCGTTTATGATTAACAAAAAATTAAAATCCAAAACTAAAAAATTTTTACTTCATGTTGTTTTACCTCTATATTTAGGAGGTATGCTTTACATAGTTTACAGAACAGAAAGCTTATTAATGTTTAGCTGGTTTGATTTTTTGGGATTAAAAGAACCGATCGCTCAACTTAGAAATTTTAAAAACGAACAGCTTCCCCATTGGCTCTTATTCAGTCTTGCGGACGCTATTTGGGTTTATTCTTTTACTTTGATGATGTTAATTATCTGGGATTTTGAAATAAATAAAAAAAACTTTTACTGGATATTGCTCGGGGCGATTTTGGGCATCGGAGGCGAGATAGCTCAGTTATTCGGTTTAACCGGCACTTTTGATCTATGGGATTTGATACTTAGCTTGGTGGCTTGTGTTTTGGCCTTTATCCAAACTAAAAATTTTCAAAAGCTTTTCAATAATAAAACCGATAAAGATTGAATAAATTAAAGTTTTGTATTATAATATTTAATAGATTTAGTAAAGTTTTTCGTTTTTTTTATAATGTATTATAGTTAGGGAATTAAAGGAAAAGAAAAAACGCAAAAATTTTACTAAATAATAATTTATTTCAATGAAAAAAGATATATTTTCAAAATTTTCTAAACACACCAAAAATGTTATAGATAAAGCCAATTTGCTAGCTATCCAAAAAAACGCCAAAGAAATAACCAATTATCATTTATTGGATGCCATAAGACATGAAAAAGGCAGCGTGGGTTTAACCATATTAAAAGAGGTGGGTTATACTAAAAAAAACAACCTTGATTTTAAAAACATTAAGATAAAAACCAAAAACCTGCCGTTTTCCAAAAAACTAAAAGAAACTTTTAAACAAGCCACAAAAATAGCCGCCCAACATAATTATCCTTATGTTGGAACCGAGCATCTGGTTTACGCCATTATTCGATCAAGAGACAAAAAAATTCGTTCAATTATCCATCAAACAAGCAAAAAAGCAAAACAAGGCACCCGAAAAAAATCCTATCCTGCGGCCGATATTAAAGGGTTTGAGCAAATGCCTGATTTTATTCATTCTATGCAAAACGGTCTGAATAATAACTTGGGGCTTAAAAAGGAAAGTCAGAATGCTCTTTCCAGGTTTGCTCAAAATTTAAATGATCAAAACCTTAAAAAAGACAGCTGCCCGGTTATCGGAAGAGAGCGAGAGTTAGAGCGTCTCATCAGTGTTTTGCTTAGAAAAAACAAAAACAATCCGGTTTTGGTCGGCGAACCCGGCGTTGGAAAAACCGCTATTGTCTCGGCTTTAGCTCAAGAAATCAACCAAGGACGCGTTCCTATGGAAATGAATGATAAAATCATCTGGGAAATAGATTTAAGTGCAATACTGTCGGGAACTTCCTTTCGCGGTGAATTTGAACAAAGAATGAAAGATTTAATTACCTATGCCTCTAAACAAAAAAAGGTCATTTTGTTTATTGATGAAATTCACAACTTAATGGGCGCCGGTAACGCCATAGGTAGCATGGATGCAGCCAATATTCTAAAACCTGCTTTGGCAAAAGGTGATTTGAAAATTATCGGAGCCACCACTTTTGGAGAATACAAAAAATATATTGAAAAAGATCCCGCTTTGGAGCGCAGATTCCAGCCAATTCATGTTGAAGAGCCAAATCATAAAGAAACCAAAAAAATCATTCTTGGAATAAAAGAGAACTATGAAAAATATCATAATGTTTCCATAGATAATAAAGCTATTGATTCGGCCATTACTTTAAGTAAAAGATATATAAACGACCGTTTTCTCCCTGACAAAGCCATTGATTTAATCGATGAAGCTCAGGCTTATGCCAAAGCCAATGCAATGAATTTTGAAACCTCGGTCAAAATTAAGGAATGTTTTGCGCAAAGAGAAGAGTTGATGAAAACAAAAGAAAACTTGATTAAAAACAACGATTTCAGTGTGGCCAGCGAACTCAAAAAAGAAGAGCTCAGCTTAAATAAAATTTTAAACCTGATCAAAAAAGAACAAAACAGGAGGAAAAAATTAACCAAACTAAGAATTACTGAAGAGGATATCAAAAAAATAATTTCCCAACATACCGGAATTCCTCAAGAACAAGTGGATATTGAGGCGGGAAAACTTCTCAAGCTTCAAAACAGGTTAAATAAAATCCTGATAGGACAAAAAAACATCGTTCAAACAGTTACCAAAACCATTCAAAGATCTTTTAGCGGGCTTAACGAGCCAAACCGGCCTTTAGGATCCTTCTTGTTGATGGGACCCACAGGCGTGGGGAAAACCTATTTAGCTAAAAATCTAGCTCAAACCCTATTCAAAAAACCCGGCTCCTTTGTAAGAATCGACATGAGTGAATTTGGGGAAAAATACAATGTTTCCCGTCTGATTGGAGCTCCCGCCGGCTATATCGGCTTTGAAGAAGGAGGGAAATTAACCGAAAGTGTAAGGAAAAATCCTTATAGCCTAATTCTTTTTGATGAAATAGAAAAAGGCCATCCTGAAATTTTTAATATATTTTTGCAAATATTAGAAGATGGAATTTTAACCGACGCCGGGGGAAGGACAGTTAATTTTAAAAACACCATTATAGTTTTTACCTCTAATATAGGCGGCGAAGAATTTTTAAATAAATCTATAGGCTTTAGCGAATCAGGCTTAAACGATAAAAAATTAAAAAATCAGCAAAAAGATAACACTGTCAATAAGTTAAGAGACACTCTGCTTCCCGAATTGATTAACAGAATCGACAATATTTTGGTTTTTAATACATTAACCAAAAAAGATTTAACTAAAATCGCTAAAATTGAAATCGAGAAACTGATCAAAAGACTAAATAAAAAAAGAATTAGCGTGAAGACTCAAGACAAGGTTTATAAACATTTGGCCAAAATCAGTCTGGACGAAAAAGAAGGGGCTCGAAAACTTCGAAAAAATATCGAAAAATTAATTAAAGATCCTCTGGCGGAAGTCTTACTAAAAAATCAGGATAAAAGAAATTTAAAAATCCAAATAAAAGAAAGCAAAAACAGAATTATTCTAAAACATCAATAAATGGGCTTATTTAGAAAAGCTTCCAAAATAAAAAAACAGGATTTCTATGGCGGATATTTCAACTCAGATCTTGGAAAAAAAATCCAGAAAACTTTGGGTTCAAGATTTAGTACAGCTAAAAAGAAAGCTCTTTTTAAAACTATGAAGAAAAAAGGGCGCCAAGGGGGAGGACTGACTAAAACCGAAACCGAAGATATTATCAAAACCTTTTATAGAGACAAAAACGACCGATTTTCCAAATCAACGGCTATTAAATTAAAAAAACCGCTGGAGGAAATCACAGGGTACAAAAATTTAAGATGGGGTGATAATACTTATGAAAAACAAGAAGCTGCTAAAGATTTTTCCAATGAAAAATTTGATCAAAAAAAAGATTCTGATAATAAGGAAAAGGAAGGTTTGTTTGCTTTTTTAACAAAAGACGAAAAAAAAGCCAGTCTAAGAGAAAAGCTTTTTAACAGAAAAAAACACAAAGAAAAAGAGAATCAAGAAGAGGAGGAAGAAACAAAGGAAGACAAAGAAAAAAAGAAAATCTCAACCGGCCAGTTTATTAAAAAAATTCTTAAAAGAGAAAGCCGAAAAAACAGGCAAAAACTTGAAAAAATGAACCAAGTGATAAAAAAATCAAATATACAAACAAAAAATTCTTCAAATTCGCTTAATTTAAATTTTAAAAATAATAAAATAAAAATGGCTAATCCAACAAATGATCCATTAACAACTAATGGTCAACAAAACCAAAACAACGATCTAAACAGTCTAAAAGGTCAAGGTTTCCCTGCACCTAACCAGGTCCAGCCTAACGCAAGACCGAACCGGGCCTCTGGGGATCAAATAAACAACCAAAACCCCAATCCTGATTTAAGCGTCTCTGGTGATTCCGCACAAACCAAAAAAAAGGATGAACTACCCCAAGGAGCTGATCTCTCGCAAGTCAAAAACATACAAACAACACCTCAAGAAAAGCAAAACCCTCCGGAGCCTGATCAAGGTAATGATTTTAAAAACTCAAATGATCAACTTGATCAAGACAAGCAAGCTTCAAAAAACAACATTGATCAAGACCAAACTCAAAGCAAACAAAATATCCCGTCTGATTCTGTTGATGATAAAGAACCCGATCAATCCAACACCTATCATTTAAAAGAAAAACTCGACCCTCCCAATACAGTGAAAAGAAAAGCCAAACAGGAAAAAATAGAAGAGAAATTGTTTTTAACTGTAATTTCCATTTTATTGACCGACAGAGCTCAAAGCGCTCCTAAAATCAACCTGATTTTAACCAAAAACGGCCGTTTATTTATTGGCAGAATGGGAATTCCGCTGGCCAGAAAATGTATGAAAAACTGTTCTTCAATAATTACCCTTATCGCTCAAACCACTTTGGATGAATTAAAAGACCTGGAAAGAGAGTTGAATCAAGTCCAAGATGTTATTATAAAAACTCAAAGAATGCCGTCTTTGGAATAATTTAAAATAAAACCTCAAAAACTCAATAAATAAAGAAGCGTTTTGATTTTTTTGAAAATCACCCTTTTAGTAATTCCTTTATTTTATGTGATTATTGTCTTTTAAAATTTTATCCATCAAATCAGTAACTTTTTTTTCCAGATCTTCCAGAGTACCGTCGTTTTTAATTTTGTAATCAGCCTTAGCGCCGATTTTGGGAACATTAATTTCGGTTTTTTCGTAATGCATAGCAATAAACTCCTGCCAAGACGCGCTATCATCGGTCTTTTGTTGCCTTTTTTTACTTCTTTTCCATCTTAGTTTTGCGCCGGCTGTAATATAAATCAAAATACTGTCTTTTTGTTCTCTTAAAATCCTGTAATCGCTGGGGAGTCTTACTCCATTAAAAACCACTATCTTATCCTTAAATTCTCTCATGCTTTTTAACATAGCCCTGGAAATTATATCCTCCCCATATTTTTTAGTAAGTTTTTTTACAAACCAAATATAGTCTCTGCGGGAAATTTTTTCTAAAAAAATCCCCAATGATTTTTTCAATAAATAGGAAGAAGTTAAAATTCTGGCTTTGTATTGTTCTTTTAAAATCCGCGCCGTGGTATCCTTGCCGCTTCCGGCTTCCCCTACTAAACCGATATAAATTTTTTTGGCCATTAATGAATTGAATAATTAAGAAGAAAAAATCCTATAAAATTTTGTTCATAATCTTTTCAATTTCCATTTCCAGATCTTTCAAACCGGAATTATTTTTAATTATAAAATCGGCGCTGTTTCCTAAAGCTTGGATGTCTTTTTCCGAAGGAAGCTTTTCTTTAATTGCTTTGAATTCCTTAAAACTGATTTTATCATCAATTTTTGTTCCTCTTCTGGAAATTCTTTCCCATCTTATTTTTAAATTAACATCCACATAAACTAAATAACCGTTTTTATAAGATTTTATCATCTTAAGTTCACCAAAATCTCTCACACCGGAAACAACTATAATTTTTTCCCGAGTTTTTTCGATTTGGATTTTCATACCTTTAGCCAAAATCCCTTCTCCGTATCTTTGTCTTAAATTGGTGGAAAGCCAGCTAAAATCATTTCTGGTTATGTGGTCTAAAAAAACAGATAAAGCTTTTTTTAACAAATCCGAAAAAACCAGCTTTTTGGCCTGATATTTTTTTTCGATAAAATCACACACCGTATCTTTTCCACTGCCGTTTTTCCCGGTTACCCCGATTACAATTTTCTCCGGTTCCTTGATTTTGTTCATTCTTTTTCTTTAAGTCACCAAAATCAATCAAAATTGAATAATAGGGTTTCGAAACCCTGTTATTGATTTATGACATTTTTTGTTTTTTTTTGCAATATGTTTGTGGATTTATATCTATCCTGGAAGGAAGTGGCGAGCAGTAAAATGATATTTTTATTTATAAATCCTGACAATTGTTCTTTTTGCCTACATTTGCTTGCCGCATTTGCTTTCTAGCTTAATCTTGTCCGAAAGCTCCCAATCCGCCTTGGGTTCCAAATTTTTCCAGGAATCTTTAAAATTTTTTAAACCAAATTTTTTGATTTTAAAAAATAAAACCGGAATTAACATGGCCGCATTATCTCCACAATATTTTTTTTCAGCGATATGAACTTTTTTTTCATTTTTGACAACTAAGCGAAACTTTTTTCTTAAAACTTCATTAGCCGCCACTCCTCCGCAAAGCAAAACGGTTTTGGGATTATGGTTTTTTATCGCCTGTTGAGTCTTGATTATTAAACAATCAACAAGAGATTTTTGAAAGCTGGCGCAAATATCATTTATTGCGGTGGGTTTTTCTGCTTTGGAAATTTTTGTCCAATCCAAATTTTTAACAGTATAGAGAACCGCGGTTTTTAAACCGGAAAAACTGAAATTTAAATCCCTGCTTTTAATCATGGGGGTGGGAAAGTTATATTTATTTTCATCGCCTTTTTGGGCGCGCTTGGAAACAACAGGTCCGCCAGGGTAACCCAAATTCAACATTCTGGCCACTTTATCAAAGGCCTCTCCGGCGGCGTCATCCAAAGTTTCCCCTAAAACTTTATAACAAAGATGATCTTTCATTAAAACCAGCTGGGTGTGGCCTCCTGAAACCACCAAATTAAGCGCCGGAAATTCGATTTTTTGACGAATTGTCTGATTTTTTGCAATCCAGTTGGAATAAATGTGGGCTTCCAGATGACTAACAGGAATTAAAGGTTTATGAAAAAAATAAGCCAAAGTTTTGGCGATCGAGGAGCCCACCAAAAGAGCGGGGATTAATCCCGGCCCTCTGGTAAAACCCACACAATCAAATTCTTTAAGATGCAGCTTGTTTCTTTCCAGCAACTGCCTTAATAAAGGCCCAAAATTCTTCAAATGCTCTCTGGCTGATAAATTGGGAACCACTCCGCCAAATTTTTTATGAATTGCCGCTTGAGATAATATGACTTGATCAACAACTCCGGCTTTGTCTTTTCCGATTTCTCCAATAGCAAAAGAGGTTTCGTCACAAGAAGTTTCAATTGTTAAAATTTTCATATAATTGAAATAAAAAATCTTATAATCAAGCCAATTTTAGATCTTGATTTTTTTTTCAAAAGCTATAAAGTAAATATTAGGGTTGAAAAAAATCGGTTTATATAAGTTTCTTTGCAAAATAATTCTTGAATTTCTCAAACCATACACCAATAAATAATAATTTAATAAATCGAATAAGTCTAGAGCGGAATTTATTAAATCAAGTTATAATTTATTATAAAGCATTGACTAATAATTAAAAATATGTTATTATAATAAGTTATGATCAGATTATATGTCTTTGAGAAAATCATTATCAAGGACAGCCCTGACTGTTTTTATTAACGGTCTCGGTCATTATTATTAACGCATTTACATGCGTAGAAACCAAGGTTTTATCCAGGTTTCAAAGAATCAGAAGCTGGAAAAAATAGGAAAATTCTGCTTTGTGATTCTAGTCGTTCTTTTAACCTTCTTGTTTTACAATAAAGCCGGAGCTCAAGAATTAGATGCTCCGGAAAGTATTTTGTTTAAAAACAGCTCAACAAAACAAGATGATCAACAAGAACGCACTGATAGCGAAAACAAGAACCTTAAAATTACCGTTAAGGACAAGGGAGTCTCTCAAGAAGATTCCCAAAAGCTGGTCAGGAGCACTTTTAGGAGAAGTTCCTACTATAGAAACGATTTAAGCAAATTAAAAAAAGATAGGAGTCTTTACGATGCTATAGCCAAAGAATTGAAATCAACTAAAATGGAACCTATGATCGATGCTATCGCAGAGTTTGACAGAGAAACCGCCGCTTTGATTGTGGGAATAGCCAAAATCGAAAGCGGTTACAACCGTTGCAATGGTTACAACTGCTGGGGTTATGCCGGCGGAGGCTTGACTATGAATGATCCAATTAAAGCTGTCAAAATTGTAGGCTCTAAAATTGAAGAGTACAAAAATAAAGGGTTAGATACACCGGATAAAATAGTTTATATTTGGAAGTGCGGAGATAAGAGTTGTAAAACCCATCCTCCTGAAAGTGTTAAGCGATGGATTTATACCGTAAAAAGCAGCTGGTCCAGGATAATTAAAGGTTAGTAACAAAAACATTAATTTAAAAAAAGCGGGCTTTAAAGCCCGCTTTTTTATTTGAAATTATTTTAAATAAATTCAAGAACTATGTATTTTTTAAATTTTTAAAAACCTTACAAAAATAATCCGCAACCTAAATTATTTCCGTTAAAAAATCCTATTCCCAGAATTTCCACCATTTTTTTTGACTATTATTTTTTCTCCATTTTTTAAATCGCTTATTAATCACTTTGCTTATTTTTTTATAATTTTCCTGACTGTCTTTTGCTTCAAACAAATTAGGGAGTTTTTTAGCCAATTTGTTTTTATAATCAAAAAAATATTTTCCAACTTCCTGCGGATTGGTGCTAAAATAATAATCGCTGAATTTTTGCCCTTTTTCACTTAGCATATAAGGCATCAAAATTCCTCCCCACAACTTGTAAATTTTAGGGCCTGACAGATTCCCTTTTTTAAAATTTTCCAATTCGCTTTTAGGAGTTTCCTCCAAAAAGTACTCGCTGATTAAATCATTTTCGATCAACCAACCCAAATACATCCCGGTTGGAACAAAAGCCTGTTCATTGGAAACACCTCTGGGAAAACCGGGCCAATTTATGTAATCTTTGGCATTTTCATAGATTTTGGGCAAATTGTTTTTTTTGTTTAGCATAAAAATTTTTGAAATTTTAAAAATTTACGGATAGTGTTGTTTGTTTAGTGTTTACCCCTTTAAACAATATTACTCAATGAATTTGATTCAGGTTCTAATTTATTATAATATAATCTTATTGATTAATAAAGAAGCCCTATAAAATAAATTAAATTCCTTAAAGTTAAAATTGTTGCTAATTTCCTTAAATTGCCGAGTCAAAAATTAAGCAATAAGAATTGGCTTGAAAAAAACTTGATTTTTAACTTGGAATTATTTTTAAATTATCTTATGGTTATAGTCTGGTTTGGAGTTTTGTTTTTATCCTTTTATTTTCTGGCCAAAATTGTGGACGATTTTTTTGTTTTTTCTTTGGAAAAAATCTCCAAAAAATTAAAAATGAGTTCCAATGTGGCTGGCGCCACCTTAATGGCCGTCGGATCAAGCGCACCCGAGCTTTTTGTTTCCTTGCTTGCCTTAATCAAACCCGGTAGCCACGAAGCGGTGGGGATGGGAACTATTGTGGGTTCGGCTTTGTTTAATGTTTTGGTAATTGTGGGCGTATCAGCTATTGTTAAGACTGCGATTTTATCCTGGAAACCCGTAGTTAGAGATACCTTATTTTATGTGGCTTCCATTATTTTACTTTTAACCTTTTTTTGGAACGGAAAAATTTCCCTTATAGAAGCCGCGATCTTGGTTATTCTCTATTTTGTTTATATTTTAGCGGTTATCTACTGGGATAAAATTCTACCTTCCAAAAAAACCCGGCAGCCAAAAAAGAAAAGCAAAATCCGCCAAAGCAAAGGCAAAAAAAGCAGTCAAGAAAATTCCAAACCATCTAAAACCGGATTAAAAAAAATTTCCTCAGCAATTTTGAAAAAAATATTTCCTTCTAAAAAACACTTTTATTTGATCTTTATAATCTCCATTATCTACATCGCTGGTTTAAGTTGGGTTTTAGTGGAAAGCGCTATCGAAGTGGCCCGTTTTTTAAATATCCCCTCCGCTATTATTGCCTTGACTGTTCTTGCAGTGGGAACCAGTATTCCTGATCTGATGAGCTCGGTAATTGTAGCTCGCAAAGGCCGTGGGGGTATGGCTATTAGCAACGCCATCGGTTCCAATGTTTTTGATATCTTAATCGGTCTTGGGTTTCCCTGGGCCTTAATGATTCTGATTCAACCGCAAAGACACATAAGCGTTTCCACGGAAAACCTGCTTAGCTCCATTATTCTTTTATTTGCCACTGTTTTGGTTATCTTTTTTTTGCTTATGATTCAGCGCTGGAAAATCGGCAAGTACGGAGGTTGGTTTTTGGTAATACTCTATATCGGTTATTTAATTTGGGCCATTGGAAGAGTAATGTAAAATTCGCCAAACCCAACTAAGAAAGCTCTAAAAAAACAACTAAGCTAAAACAACCCCTTCACCTTACCATCCTTGTCCACATCAATTTTTTCTGCTGCCGGAATTTTAGGAAGCCCAGGCATAGTCATAATTTGACCGGCAATTGCCACAATAAAACCGGCTCCATTGGAAACTCTAAGCTCTCTGATTTCTATCTCAAAATCTCTGGGTCGAGCTGGCAAATCAGGGTTATCGGAAAACGAATATTGAGTTTTAGCCATACAAACCGGGACTTTGTCCATCCGGTTATGCTCAATTTTTTGCATTTGACTTAAAGCGGTCTGACTAAACTTAACAGATTTGGCGCCGTAAATGTTTTTAGCTATTTTTTCAATTTTGGTTTTAATAGAATCCGAAATTTTGTAAGTTAATTTAAATCGACTTTTTTGGGTTTGTAAAATCTTGATAAGTTTCCCGGCCATCTCCTCCCCTCCTTTACCTCCCAACTCCCAAACTCTGGAAAGAGCCATTGGAACGCAATGTTTTTTAACGATTTTTTTAAGTAAATCCACCTCTTTGGGAGAATCAAAAGAAAAATGATTAACAACAACCAATGAAGGTACGCCAAAATCTTTTATGTTTTCAATATGTTTTTCCAAATTAGCGGCACCTTTTTTTAAGGCCCTTGGGTTTTCCTTTTCCAAATTATCCAAACCGACTCCACCGTTATATTTTAAAGATCTTATGGTAGCCACCAAAACCACTGCGTCCGGTTTTAATCCTGCGGTTCGACACTTTATGTTAAAAAATTTTTCCGCACCTAAATCCGCTCCAAAACCGGCTTCTGTTACCAAATAATCGCCCAGTCTCAAACCGTACTGGGTAGCCAAAATACTGTTGCATCCATGAGCGATATTGGCAAAAGGACCGCCATGTAAAATTACCGGATTATTTTCCAAAGTCTGCACAAGATTGGGTTTTAAAGCATCCTTTAATAAAACCGTCAATGCTCCCTGGGCTTTTAAATCTTTGGCAAAAACCGGTTTACCTTCAAAAGTGTAAGCAACAACAATTTTTCTAATTCTTTCTTTTAGATCTTGAATGCCGCTGCTTAAACAAAGAATCGCCATAATTTCGCTGGCAACGCTAATATTAAAACCGTCCTGTCTGGGATAGCCCTGGGGCTTACCTCCCAAACCGACCACAACTTCCCGTAAATTCCTGTCATTTAAATCAAGGCAGCGCTTCCAAAGCACCTGCCTCGGATCTATTCCTAATTTGTTGCCAAAGTAAATATGATTATCAATCAAAGCGCTAAGCAAATTATTAGCCGAGGTTATAGCATGAATATCGCCGGTAAAATGCAAATTAATATCTTCCATAGGCATCATTTGAGCATATCCGCCGCCGCAGGCTCCGCCTTTTATGCCAAAGCAAGGCCCCAGGGAAGGTTCGCGAAGCGCTAAAACCGTTTTTCTTTGCAATCGATTCAAACCCATGGAAAGTCCGATTGCGGTAGTGGTTTTTCCCTCTCCGGCAGGGGTGGGATTGATGGCGGTTACCAAAATCAGCTTACCCTGTTTTTGCTTTTTAATCCGCTGCCAAAGCTTTGGCTTAAGTTTGGCTTTATAATTTCCATAAAGTTCTAACTCGTCTGCTCTTATTTCAATATCTTGAGCGATTTGTTTAATGGGTCTGATCTTGGTTTTTTGAGCAATTCCAATGTCGCAAAGCATAAAAAAAATTATTTTGTTATTTTCTTAATTATTGTTGATAACTTTTGCCAATATTATTCCAATTAAAAATATTGATTGTAAATCTGTTTTAGTCTTTTGAAATGGGTTCTTTTTTAAAAATCCTAAAAATTTTAACTATCTAATGAAGGGTTTAAGATTTCGGTTGGTTGCTTTTTATTCTCCAAATCCGCCGGGGGTGTCTTTATTTTCCTTTTTCCAAAAAAAATAAATAGCAAAAATTTAAGCCATTAAAACCGATTTGGGCGATAGTTTTACCACCGGAGTCGAGATGTTAAAATCTTTGTTGATTTTTACAATCTCATCGATGTTTTTATAATATCCGCTGGCCTGTTGTATAACACCTTTGGATTTGGCGTTGTAAAGTTTGACTTTATTTTTTTTCATCTTTTTCATCAATTCCTCTTTAGTTTTAACCGCAGCCTCGCTGATCTTTTTCTTTCTGCCGGCTCCGTGATTAATGGAATAAAAAGTAGAGTCGTTTTGATCCAGTGAGGCCATTAAATAACTGGGAGTGCTCATAGATCCGGCTAAAATCCCCAACTCTCCGGTTTGGGAAAAAACCGGGTGTTGTTTCATTCGGCTTGGTCCAAAAGCCCGGGTCGCCCCATTTCGATGCACCCAAACCTGGCGGCCAAAATGTTTTTCCCTGTCCACAAAAACATGAGGGATATCGCAAATTAAATTAAAATCAACCTGTTTTTGAAAAACCTTTTTTATGGTCTTTTTTATGTTATACATTATCATGGATCGATTAGCAAAACCGAAATTGGCGCTGGCCCAATGAGAAAGTAAATAAGCCTTGCCTCGTTTGGAGTCAGGATCGATTTTGAAAAACTCAATCTTTTCACGATATTTTTTAACCTCTTTTTGCAGCTCCTTAATCTGATTTTTAGAAAGAAGTTTTGAGTTAAAAGTCAGACGGCCCAAATTGGTGATAATCTTCATACTTAAATGCTCTTCTTTTTTAGGGGTAAAAAAGTAACTGCAATATTGCCCCATCACCCCTGAACCGGTATGCGATAAAAAAACATATTGGTCTTTTTTTAAACCTAAAATTTCAGCTTTTTCCTTATCCAAAACTTCATCGATTTTCATCAAATCTAAAAAATGATTGCCGGCCTCTCCTTGAATACCCAATCTAAAGCGGGCAAACCAGAGAAAAATTTTAGGAATCGCATCTAAAATATCTTTTTGGGTTGGCGGGGTGTCAAAAAAATTCCCTTGTTTAAAAACATTTTGGGTTTTGGAGGGGTCTTCTCCCAAAAATTCCAACAATGCTTTTTCCCCAAACCGACAAATTCCCATGACCGTCTTTTTATCTATCAAGCTGCCGATATAAGTCCGGGTTGGAACCGCTTTTACCAATTCATTGAACAGTTTTTCAATTTGAGCTTCCTTTAAATCCCCTTGCCCCCATGGCGTGGTATAAAGTCTCATACCGCAGTTGGGAGCCGTATCCATAACTTGAGGTAAAATCTTATCCAAAGACGCCAAAACTGTGCCGGTGGGACATTTCCTACCCGGCTTGGGATGAACATCGGGCATTACCACTATGTGATCAAAAGCGTCTTTATCAGCCGCCGCGTTTTCCAATTGAAGCCGGGTGGGTTTATCCGGCATTAAATCTTTAGTTAGGTGATATTTAACAGGTATCATAAAAAATAAATTTTTAATTAAAATCAGACAAAAAATCTGAAAATTTGTTTAAACTTTTAAATTTTCAATTTTAATCTCGCTTTGTAAAATATTCTTAGCCAGTTTTTTGTAGTGGGTCGATGAGTCGGTAAAATAATATAAATCTTTTTGATTAAAAACCTTGTCTTTAGCATAGCCTTTAGTTTTTAAAATATCGGCCAGCTCATCAGCGCAACTAATTAATTCTACCTTATTTCCCATTACTTTTTCAATGGCTTTGGTAAGCAGCGGGTAATGAGTGCAGCCCAATACCAAAAAATTGATTTTACCTTTTATTTTTTTTAAATATTTTTTGGCAAAAAGCTCTGTCCCGGGATGAGAACCCAATCCCTCCTCGGCTATAGGTACAAATAAAGGGCAAGCCTGACTGTAAATAGAAACGCTTTTTAGGGCTTGTAAGATTTTATGGCGGTAAACCCCGCTGTTGATTGTTCCTCTGGTGCCGATCACTCCAATGCTTAGAAATTTTTTTTGGGTTATTTGTTCCTTCTTTATTCTCTCAATCACCGGCTCTATTACATCTAAAAATTCGATTTCGGGATATTTTTTTCTTAAAAAACCCCCGGCAAAAGTGGAAGCTGTGTTGCAGGCGATAATTATCCGACTGGCTCCTTTTTTGATTAAAAATTCGCTAATTTGAGCGGAATATTTTTGGATAATTTCCGGACTTTTATTGCCCCAGGGTGTTCTAGCGGTATCCCCCACATAAATTATCGGAAAATTTTTAAATTTTTTTTTAATTGAGCGAACAACGGTCAAGCCTCCTACTCCGCTGTCAAAAATTCCGGTCATAAAATTATTTGGTTAATGCTTGATATACTTTCTTATAATTTTGAGCCGACTGTTTTATATCAAAATGTTTTTGGCAGTTTTCCCTGGCCTTTTGTTTGATTTGATCCGCTAACTTTTTTTGAGTCAAAACTTTTAGGATATTTTGCTTTAGATATTTCACATTATTTTTTTCCAAAACAATCGCGGAGTTTTTAATTTTGACCACTTCTTTTAAAGCGGCTGTATTGGACAATATTACCGGAACTGAACAGGCCATAGCCTCCAAAACCACCAAGGCTATATCGAATTTTCCTTTCATTTCTCTTGGGGTAAACAAAAATACATCCGCCAGATTATAAAGTTTGGGCATTTCACTAAAAGTTCCTAAAAAAACCACCTTGTTTGATAAATTTTGCTTTTTTAAATTCTTTACAATTTCGTTTCTTTTATTGATATCGGCTCTGGATTTTATTCTGCAAGCTAAAACCAGTTTGAAATCCCTATGTTCTTTTGCTAATTGGCTAAATGCTTTTAAAATATCGTCTATGGCTTTTAATCTGGCATATTCGCCGCTGTAGAGAATGATTTTTTCTTTTTCGCTAAAGCCCAGTTTTTTCATCAAAACCTTATCTTTGGAAGCCGGCTTAAATTTTTCTAAATCAATCCCCGGATAAATGCGTTGCACATTTTTTAAGCCCAAGCCTTCCAGAAATTTCCTGGAAAAGTCGCTGTGAGTGATTATTTTTTTTCCAAATAAATAAGCCTCAACATTGTCTTTGTTAATTTTTTCAAAGTCTAAAGTGGCAATGGTTTGGACTGTTTTTCGATTGAAACCCCTAAGCCTGTCTCTTTTCAAAATCGCTTTGATTATGGAGCTGGAAAGTTTACTTGGAGTGAATAAAAAATGCAACAAATCAATTTCTTTGGGAATGCTAAACAAAAATTTAACCAATTTGGTTTTTTGCAAAAACCCCAGTCTCAAACTAGGAGAAGTATAAATGGAATGACCAACCAAATTGGAGAATTTTTCAGGCAGTTTTTTGTAAGTCAACAAATGAAATTTAAAATCCTTAATTCTTTTAGCAAGCTCCCAGGTAAAATTTTTACTAGCTTCATCCCAGGGAAGACAGATGGGCCGGCTAACCATCAAAATATGCTTTTTGGCTTTACTTTTTGATTTCATGTTATTCAATATTAATTAATGAGTAGTACTAATTGTTTGGGACCTATTTTAAGCATAAAACAAAGAATTAGCCCTACTCCTTAATTAATAAGATTTTGCGGGTTTCCTTTTTCAAAAGCTTGAATATTGAGAGCTGTGGTTTTTAAAATCCGCTCCAAAGCCTCGGTGCTGAAAAAAGCGATATGCGGGGTAAAAACAACATTTTCCATATTAATTAAAATATGATCTTTGACAATACTGCCCAATTTATCAACTTTTTCCTTATCGTACAAAAGCTGCTTATCCTCTTGAATAAATTCCTCATCCTCCAAAACATCCAAACCAGCCCCTGATAAAATCCCTTTGTCCAAAGCTTCAATTAAGGCCTCGGTTTCCACGATTTTTCCGCGAGCCGTATTTATTAAAAGCGCGCCTTTTTTAATTTTTTCAATATTATCCCTATTAATCATATGATGAGTATGTTTGTTGTAAGGAACATGCAAAGAAATTATGTCAGATTTTGACAAAATTTCATCAAAATCAATATATTCAAAATCCAGAACCTCAGCTAAAAAACTGTCCTGCTTGATATCAAAAACCTTAACCTTCATACCGAAACTTTTGGCCATCCTAACAACATGCAGCCCAATTCTGCCCCCTCCGATAACACCTAAAGTCTTTCCCTTTAAATCAAAGCCTCTAAGCCCTTCCAGGGAAAAATCCCGGTGTTGAGTCTTTAAATAAGATTTATGAATGTTTCTAGATAAGGATAAAATCAAGGCAAAAGTATGTTCCGCCACCGTATTTTCCCCATAAAAAGGCACATTGGCAACCTTTATCCCTCTTTTTTTACATTCCTTTATATCAATATGATCAAAACCGGTGGATCTGGTAGAAATAAACCCCAAATTAGGTAACTTATCTAAAACAGCCTTGTCAATTTTGGAGTAAATAAAAACCGAGATAATCCGCGTCTCCTTGAATTTTTCCAAATTTTCTTTATTAATCGTTTCTTTACTAAAATCAATCCGCTCCGCTTTAATGAGTTTTTTTATAAAATCTTTTTCCCATTTTTTGATTTCAAAAAAAGCAATCTTCATAAAAATATTCTTAATCTTTAATGTTTTAAAATTTATCTGCAATAAAATTCAAAAACTCGCTAAATCCATCCGGGTTTTAAGCTTGCTTTGAATCACAAAACTAACTTGCGCTTTTAATTATAGAATATTCTTCAAGGAAAAACCAGCCCGATACTTAAAAAACTTGAGCTGCTTTCAAAAGATCCAAAAATATTTTATAATTCAAAGTGCTAAAAAAATAAAATAAAAAAATGTTAAAAAAAATCCGCTTTAAAATCAGCTTAATATTATTGACGGTGCTTTTTATTCCCCCTCTTGAATCTTTGGCGGACGGGGCGTTAATTCCACCGAAGAATCAAACAATTTGGGAAGATCAGCAAAAAGCCGTGATTTTTTATGAAAAAGGGGTGGAAACCTTAGTTTTGTCTATCTCTTTTCAGGGAAATGCTCAAGATTTTGCCTGGGTTATTCCCACTCCTTCCAGACCCAAAGTAGAAAAATCCAGCCACGAACTGTTCACTAAACTGGATCAAATAACCCAAACAAAAGAAATGAAAGCTTCCGGGTCCGGCAATCTTTTTCCCGCAAGAAAAGTTCAGGATACCTCAAAAAGTGTTACCGTTATTGAAAGCAAAAAAATCGATTACTATGATGTAACTGTTTTGGAAGCCTCCGATCAAGATGCCTTATACAACTGGCTTAACGATAACGGATATAAATTTCCTCTCAAAGGCAGGGAAGTGGTAAACCAATATATTCAAAAAGGCTGGTTTTTTACTGCTGTTAAAATCTCCAACAATAATCAAAAATCCCTGGCTCAAAAGGAGTTGGAGGCTGCTAGCGCCACCCCCTTGAAATTAACTTTTAAATCAAGCGCCCTGGTTTATCCTTTAAAAATCTCTTCCATCTCCGGAATGCAGGATGTTTCCAGAGCTGGAGAGATTTATTATGTTGACGGGGCCAAAGGCAAAGCCGCTCAAATCGACAGGACCAAAATACTTGGGGCCGATATTTCCAATGACTTTAATCTGGAAAATGGAAGAATCTCTTTTTATCTTAAAAAAAGGGATGCCGATCAACTGGGAACAATCTTAAATATTAAAAAAATACCGGACTCAGCAAATAATTTTTCCAAGGAAAGTTTGGAAATTTACAATATTAATCAAAATGAATTCTGGTTTGAATTAAAATCCCAAAAACAATTTGAAAACCAAAAGTCCTTGAAAATTTTTGTCCGCCTGGAAGATGACTTTAAACCTAATCAATGGCAAAAATACGAATTCAGCTGGGATCTAAATGAAAATAAAAATAACAGAGAGTTCTATTTTTCAATCGACGGACAAGAGAAAAAAACCACAATCAATAAAAGCAATGGTGGTCTTCTTCAAAATGTCGGCGCTCTTGAGCAGTCAAAAATAACGCTTGGAGGGAAGGTTCAAACCGGTAATGCTTTTAAAGAACCCAGGATAGAAAATCGAGGTCGAACTAAAGCCCTTTTAATCGATGAACTTTTAATTCAAAGCGATCAAAAATATCTTATGGAAACCGGATTTTCTCAAAACTTAATCTACCAAAAGCAACAAGTTAACAATCAAATGCTTGAAGTTATTCATAACGACAACGCTTATCAAAACATAGACGAACAATCCCCTGAAGAAATCGGGGTTTTACTATATATTTTTGCTGACTCCGGATATAGTCAGGACGGTTTTGAAAATCAATACGGAGGTTGGTTTTTAAAAGAAGAAATCCAAAAACTGGCCAGTGTTGACGGAAACCCCTGGATAAAACCCCTTTCCGGCCGTTATTATTTAACCAAACTCCATAAAAACCTTGAACCTGAGGAAATGACTCATGATCTTTACCCCGTAATCGATCAAAAAACCCGGCAAAATACAGATCAAAACTTTCAACAAACCAATTACCAGCAGGTTATAATTTTTTTGCTGATTTTTATAGGCTTGATGATGACTGTTATTATGACACTGGTCTTTTTGCTGTTAAAAAAATTTAAGAAATAAACCTAATGATTAATTTTAAATTTCCCGCTGCGAAATAATCTTACATTATCTAAAACCGTTTTTATTAAAAATTAATATTAATCAATCAAAATTTATGAATCAAGAAGAAACCCCCAAAAACAACCAGAATCAACTTTCTTTAATTTCGCTAATTTTGGCAGGAGTTTTAGCCATAATCTTAATTTTGTTTTTGCAAAAAGCTGTCTTTGACTTAAACGCCTATATTAATCCGATAATCATCGATAACCCCGACCCTGTCGAGCAAAACGAAAAAGAATTTTTGTTTAACTCAGAGATTTTTAGAAAAAAACTTCAAGAACCTGACTTGAAAATGGATTCCAAAGGATTTTTTTCCAAAGATAAAGTTTATTACAAACAAAATCAGGAAAAACCCTATTTGATTTATAAAATCATAATTTACGCCTGCCTTGTAATTCCCTTTTTCATAGCCTCGTTTATTTTATATAAAATTAAAAATAACAATTCTAGAATAAAGCCCATTCTTTTGGCTTTTTTGGGCGCCTCTTTATGGATGCTGCTAAAACTCTTTTTTCTTGCCGCCGATTTTGTAGCAACCCAATACGAAAATATTTCTTCATATTTGATTTTGCTTTTCCTGGCCGCTATTTTTGGTTATTTAATTTATAAAAATCAGACAAGGTATCAACAAAAAAAGTAATAACAAACAGTTTTACTTTACAATTTCCTAAAAATATATAAAATTAAAAATACCGTTTGAAAGCGGTATTTTTTAAATTTTTTAGATTACTTGGCCCCATCGTCTAGTGGTTAGGACATCAGGTTTTCATCCTGAAAACCGGGGTTCGATTCCCCGTGGGGCTGCAATAACTTAATCTCATCGTAAAATTTAAACCAATCCCCATTATTAGGCAGTCTTCGAGGTTCGAGCCGTTTTTTCTCTTTATTAATGATTTCTACGCCTTTTTTTAATTTCAACAATGTTTTTGTTAATTCAATACTAAGTTTCTTATTTTCAAAATACAGGTTCGATCCAAGATTAAATAAAATATCTCTCTTGATTCTTAAATCTCCGGTTTTAAAATTGTTTCTGGCGGTTTGAGCAAAACTAAATATTTTTTCGGCCTTTTCTAACCAATCATCGGCTCTTTGCCCAATATCGCTAATCAACTCTTCTAAGTGTTTTTTTTCTTGATTAAGCTCATTTTTCTTTGATTCAAATTCCTCTTTAGTCAATTCTCCGCCGGCACGCATATCAATTAAATTATTCATTTTGGCTAAGCAATCATTGTATCTTTTTTGCTGGTCCCTAACTGTTTTTTGTTGGTCCTGATGTTCATCTTTATTCTTTCTTTTTAGCACAGTTAAAACCCATTCTTTAAACTCCGGTGCAACCTCAACGCTTTTTAAAACAGTTTTTACTTGCTTTTCCAACTCTTCAACCCTTATATGTGATTGTGAGCAAGGACCGCGTTTTTTAGTACAGCGATAATAAGTATAAAAATGAACATTACCGTTTTTCTGTTTTTTAATCCTTTTTTCCGCTGTAATAGCGGACCCGCATTCACCGCATTTTATTAAACCGGTAAAAGCAAAATCGTGTTTTTGTTTTTTAGTTAAAATCTTTCTGTTAATAATCACTTGTATTTTTTCAAACTCTTCTTTCGTTATTATCTTTTCATGATTGCCGTTAAAAAAGACTCCACTGCCTTTTGGATATTCATAGACTCCATAATAGAAAGGTTTACTAAACATATTATAAACCGCGTGAGAATGTAATTTTTGGCCTTTTTTATTGGTTAATCCCCAATCGTTTACCGCTTTTCTATAAACTTGTGCCATCGTATATTTCCCGATTAAAATCATTTCAAACATTTTTTTAACAATTTCAAACCTCTCCGGGTCTTTAATTACTTTACGCTGACCCTTCTTTCCCCAACGATCATGAATATAGCCCAAAGGTAAATTGCCGGGAAAATCGCCTCTTTTAGCTTTTTCTAGCATAGCCTTTTTAACATCTTCACCCCGGCTATCATTTTCCAATTTAGCCTGACTGCAAAAAAGATTTAACAAAAATTTATCATTAGGCTTATTCCCAAAAACCTGTGAGGGTGTCTTAACTTCCTGTAACAATCCTCTATCCAACAAATCAATTATAATCCCAGTATCACCCGCATTTCTTGAAAGACGGTTAATATTCCACAGCAAAATACCTTGAGCCTCACCTTTTTCAATCCGCTCTACCATTTGATTGAATTTTTCTCTCTGACCTCTTACTTTAGCCGAATGCGATTCTTCAATAATCTCTAAAATATCAAGTTTCTCCTCAAGAATAGTTTTTTGCAATTCTTGTTTCTGCGATTCAATAGAAAGCACTTGCCTATCCTCTCCCTCACTTGATTTTCTGGTGTAGAAAAAATACTTTATTTTTGTGTTTTGATTCATCATAATTTTAATTTTAATAAAAAAGACGGTCCCTAGCTTACCCGAACAAGAACTGTGCAGTTTTTGTCGGTAGGAACCGCCTTTTACAAGACAAAATAAAAGCACAGTATTCAATTCGGGTAAGCAACTATATTATAACTTAAATCTAATTATTTCCCAAATTTTCAATCATCCCCTTATATCGTCTCTTGCGATATTTAAGATTTAAACAATCTCTACAACCAATTTCTCGATTTAAAGGATGTTTATATATAATTCCAGCTCTTTTTTTACACAAAGGGCAAATAAACCAAAATCTTTGACCATTAAAACCGGTAGCTGATTGAGTTAATTCAAACCTATAACCATACATCTCCAAATCGGCCTCAATTAAAGCCTTTTTGATTTTTAAATTGGCTCTTCTTGCAAAATCGTCAATTTTTATTTTTTTACAATTTTCTACTAACATAATACTTGATTTAAATTATTTTCCGAAATCATTTGGAAACATTAATTTTCTCTTTATTATTTACTTGCTGATTATTGGCAAAATAAGCCTGCTTAGCCTTAATACTTAGCTTTAAATCGGGCTGTTTCATCGCCTTTAAGGTCTCTAATCCTGAAATAAATTGTCGATGGGCTTTATCTATTTCCTTTGAATAAAAATTTAGTAAACCTACATGCTCATTTGATATATAACGAGGAGTATCATAACTTTGCATTATTCCTGAATAATAAAGCTTTCTAACATAAGCATTAACAAGCTGATCAACCAAAGCCTTTTCCGATGACAAATTACATTGATATTCTTTTTCTATGTCTCTCTTTAACTGAATTGCTAACCCTCTATAGCTAGAATAAATACTCTCAGCTAAAACAACTCCCGTATCAAGGCTTAAATCCTTAGCTAATTCATCCACCAACTTTGAATCATTTTTTGTAACTCTTTTATCTTCTGCATAAATCCTTTCCATTGTTTCGTTAGCAACTTTTTTAAGTTTATCTTCTGGATCGATTTGCTTTCTCGACAAATCAATAACAAGCTTCCTTGCATCTTCTTTGGTATATTTTTTTGTTATGTCTTTTTTAGGTTTTGAAACTGCTTTTGTCATGGCCTTTAATGTTAATATTTACAAATAATTAGATTCTAAGTTATAATATAAGTACTCGAGTAAAAAGGAGGAAAAAAACAGGTCCGGGGAGGATCAAAAATTGGGCAAAAGCCCAAAAAAAACATCCCCCCGGACCTTTATTACTTCTATTTGAAAATCCCTGCTTCATGTTTTTTTGAAATTCTATAATTCTATACTATATATAAATAGAATTTTAGAATTCTAAATTAGATTGATTATCTTCTTCAATAAAACTAAAAATTCTGGATGTTCCTCTTCCCTTTTTACAGTTTATTTCTCCAGTTTCCTCTAATCTCTTTAATGACTCCCTGACTTGATACTTACTTACTTTATACTCATTATCTGCAATTTCTTCTATATCTTTTTTAAGTAATCCATCCGGATTATTTTTCAAAATCTCCATTATTATTTCATCATTAGTTTTCGTCTTTTCTTTTTGGCCAATATATTGAAAATCAACTAAATCATAATCCTTACAAACCCTAAGTTCAAAGGGATTAATGCTCTCTTCTTCCCTTGATTTAGGCTGTTTAATTTCAATGATACTGTTATTTTCCTTTGCCTTTACGGAAATTAAAGAATCACAGGAAGCTAATATATCGGTCGAACCTCTAAGCCTTGATGAAGCTTTCATTTTCCCCATGCCTTCTTTCTTTTCATGGTGGCTAATAACTACAGTTATGCCATGTTTGCAAAATTGCCCTAGATGTCTGAAAACAACATTCATTTCCCTTGCACTATTTTCATCATTGGAATGAATCCTAACCAAAGAATCTATTATAACAAGCCCTATTTTCTCTTTTTTACAAAAATTAATCATTTTCCCTAAAATATTTTTATCGGTTATTATAAAATTCTTTTTTGAAATAAGCTGAATATTTAAATCAGGATCACCCCCAAGCATTAAAATCCTCTGTTTTATCAATCTTAAATGATTCTCTTCGTCAATTAATAAAATATTGGTTTTTTGAGTTTTGAAATTGTCAAAAAGCTTTTCTCCTCTGGAGATATTTATTGCCATATTAAACATTATCCAAGTCTTAAAATTCCCCGGCGGTCCGGCAATTATCGTTATACCCTCTTTGGGGACCAATCTTTCCACCAGCCAATCAGTCGAGGGAATTTCCATTTTTAAAAGATCACTAATCGAAATCGGATTAAATCTTTTTTTAAAATCAAAGCCTTTGACTTGATCATTGGTTTGCCCTAATGATTCATTACTGGCTTTTTGTTTTAAATTGTTTAAAATACTCTCTTTTTGCTTAATATTAATCATAATTTTAAATTTAAATACTAATTTAAATAATTGATCGCTTGTTTAAAATCCAGTCCGGTTAATTGCCTGACTAAATCGATAACATCACCGCTTTTTTTACAACCAAAACAATAAAAGGAATTCGTTTGCGGATATAAATAAAAACTGGCTGTTTTTTCATTGTGAAAAGGGCATAAAGTAACGTGTTTATCGCCAATCTGCTTTAGAGATAAATAGTTACCGGCAATTTCTAAAATCGGTTTATTTCTTGCATTTTCAATCTTTTCTTGAAAATTATCCCGATAGGTCCTTTGATGTTTGGGAAGGGTGAAAAATAAAAGTCTTTTTAATCTTAAAATATGCTCAATACAATTTAGAAGTTCCGGCAAGAAAAAATGAAAGATAATTCTTTGATAAACCCAAATCTCAAAATTTGATAATCTATTTTTAATTTTATAGCTGTTAATGATTTTCAATTTTTCAATAATTTTATTTTCCTTAATTTTTCCTATTTTTTCCCATTCTTTAATTTTTTCTAAAAGCATTTCCTTTGAGGGTCCAAATATTTCCACCAATTCTTTATCGCTTAACCTTTTTTGACTGCTTTTATATTGCTTTTCAAGGTCCAAAAGATAATAAAACCGCTTTTCTTCCTCAATTTCATTTTTTCTTGATAAAAACTTCATAATAATTTCATTAAAATTTCATTTTTTATTAATATCTGTTAGATTCTGCTTGTTTACAGGCTTATAAACAGCTTCAACTAACCGAACAAGCTTTAAACCTTCCTCTTTGGCCTTCTCATCGCTTATTTCTTCACCAAAGCGAGATTGCCATAAGTCTCTAAATTGTCTTATTTCTTGCTCGGTTAGCATATTTTTACTATTTAACTGATCTTATTCTGGTTTTAAGCATTCGTTCATTTTCGTGCATAGTCCGGGCATCCACTTGCAAACTCCCACTCCAATATCTTTCAATTAACTCGTCAATTTGATCATTCCACTTAAAATTAAAAACGACCCTGTTTGAATTAGAGTCATCTAACGCCCAAAGCTCTATCCCATAAGACAAAAGGCTTGAGGCTAAGCCCAAGTCTGTGATTTGACGGAGCTTGTCTATTGCTTTGTGTTCTTCTTTTGTTGGTTTCATAATAATTCTTTAATAATTATCTGATGAAACGATATCTATAAAAAAAACTTAAAAAAAGTTCCTTAAAACTTTAAAGTTAATAAAAAAATCGCTTTAATAAGCGATTTATAAACCTTAATATTTTTAAGCACTTAATTAAGTCCTATCTTCTCTTTTTCGATTATTTTTTTGTCTAATTTTTAAAGTATTAAATCTAGTGCGACTGATTACATCAGTTGTAATTTTTCTTGAATTTATTTCAATCCCTCTGTAACTATTAACGTCCTTATAAACTACGATTTCAGTTAATTCATAATTTTGTTTACCTTTTTGAGTATATATTTGACAATTTCTAGTAAAATTTAATGCATCTATACATTTTTTCTCCTGGTCACGCCCAATCTTTAAATCAGTCTTATTTACTATGGCCTCATATAAAGATTTAATATAAGCAGATGATTTCTCCCTAATTTCAATAGGATTTCCATATTCTTTATTTATTACCAGCAACCCAGGCTTTGATTGATTTTCTTCTACTGCAATTATATTTTTTATCTTTTTTAATTCTTTATCCTTCTTCTGTTGATTATTCATTAGAGAATCTTGTTCGTTTTTAATATCCTGAAAAGAAATTCCATAACATTGTGAAAATCGACTTCTTCCGTCATTCTCATTAATCTGACAAAATTCTGATATATTATTATATTTATCTTCAAGTTCTTCGTCGTTCTCAGAAGAAAAAATTACATAATTATTAAAAATATATCTATTAGGCCTTGTAAGTATGTCTGTTTCTTCAAGAAAAAGTAACGGATTCTGGGGAATTGAAATTATTTTTTGTTGTTCTAGTTGCTCTAATACTATCTTAATATAAGCTTTAGCCTCATTAGCATTATTTAAATGATGTCCAATAAATTCATCAACATGAATTTTTAATGTTTTATTATCGAATTGTTTTAACTCGATATTTTTAAATATCACATCAAAAACATTCTTTCTTCTTAACCATTTATCTCTATAAACACGATGTTGTGTACCAACTTTAATTTTATCTATTTTTTTTCTCTCCTTTTGATAATTAAATCCTTTCATATATTCTAATTTTAATTCTAATTATTGATCTTAATTTTAATTTAATATATCTTAACAATAGATAATAAAAATTAATTTTTCAATTATTGAATAAATACTTTTATAAAATAGCCTAACCCTTAATTAAGGCATGGCAAAAAATCCTAGGTATTAAAGACGGTCTTCTGATCGGTACTTATACCTAGGTCAATACCCGAAAGGGTTTTGGAGCATTTAGCTCGCCGAC